>NC_003106.2:2091853-2393304 GCF_000011205.1 Sulfurisphaera tokodaii str. 7 | reverse complement strand
TCGACTAGAGGAGGAAGAAATGCACAGAGAATATGGAGTCCATTTAATGACGTAGCATCTGGTTTTAGAGTTTATGAGACAAGAATAAAAACTCCTTTAATAAGATGGAATGGGACTTTACAGGCTGTAGGATGGAGTTATGTAATTGAGGCAATTGCCCAAATCCTTTACTATTATCTAACTAATGAGACTACCGACTATCCGGTAGGACCAGCAGCTACTGAGGTAATGGCTATAAGATCTGATCATGGTGGAGGAGAAGGAGGAGGAGTATTCAGTAATTTAATGCCTGGATTATTTTTACATATGGGTTTAGCTACACCCTTTGTTAGATTCCACTATCAAGTAGCTTTTTCATTGACAGAAGATGCATTAATGGAAGCGACTAATGGTAAAGGAACAGACACTTCAAGTATGTTAGATATTAGTATTACCGACGTAATGGTAATGTGGGGTATTAACGAATATGTGACTTCTACAGTTAACTTAATTCAACATATATTTGATAACTTAAGAGGAGCTACAGTAAGTAGAAAGCAACAATGGTTTGAGCCTGGCGAACCAACACCACCTGGAATGGCAATAGTAGTAGAAGCAAGGCCTTCTGAAACTGCTCACGCTGTTGCAGCAGCTGTAGGATGCACTGTAGAACAGGCTATGAATGGAACGTGTAATGTTGGTAAATCTCAAGAAGGATTACCACAAGTGTTAGTTGTTCAAGTTAATCCAGGTACTGATACTGAATTGATAAATGCTGTTGCAGCATATATTTATTACACTTATGGAAGTACAACAGTTCAGAACTTCATAAATATGTATCAACAAGCCCAAAGTAACAGCAATAATGCCTTTACTTTTAACAACACTAATTACCAGTACTATTTACAATACTTACAATCTAAGAGTTTAAGTGACTGGTTATCAGAAGCTGAACAAATTACTGGTGTTCCTCAGAATATAATCCAAATGATGGGTGATATGCTAGCTAAGCCTAAAGTTGGGAGTAACGGGCAAAACTATTATAAGAGGGTTGTAATAGAATTTGAGAAAGGAATAATATGGTCAGGTAACTATACTCCAATTTATTCATTAGCTAACCTAGCTATAATTATTGGAGCTTTGTCTGGTAGACCAGGTTGTGGAATGTCAACAGGATTTGGACATCAAAGAGGTGCAGCTTTCCCATTACCTCCACCACCACCATGGTATCCTCAAATTGGTTTATCACTAAATCAAGGTAGAATGTTATGGATACAAATGAGTCAATATGTTCCACAACAATTGCAGAAACAAGGTATGACAGTTAATGGACCAAATATAGCTGAATTCATAAAGAATTTCTATTCTCAATATACTAGTAGTTTAGTACCACAAATTTATCAGTATAATCCAATTATTGACTATCTAATCTACAGTGGATATGGTAAAGTGCTCTGGGTATTCACAGCTGTTCCGTATAAGTTAACAATGGCTGGAGGAAAGTTAGCACAGACAATAAATCATAGATCTAAATTATTACAAGAGTGTGTGGAAAACACATTATCAGCAGGTGTACCTAGTGGTTCGACTTCATCAATTATATCTTCCTCACCATATTATAATACTAATGCTGTAAGTTCGACTATTCCGCAATTCCCAGACCCAGATACGTACGCTCAAGCAGTAATATCATGTTTAAGTGGCAGTAATAAACAGCCTGGTGCACTATTCATTGTAGGTAATGATATTATATTGAATCAAAATGGATTATTAGAAACTGCAGCCCATATAATACTGCCTTCTGCAGCAAATCATGGAGAGACTTATGAGATTAGGTGGAACGGACATGATAGAAGATTAAGATTAGATGAACCTTTCCATTCACCACCAGGAATGGCAATGCCAGATGTATGGATATATGCTATGATTGCATATAGATTATATCAATTATTCCAGCAAAACGGAATGGGCAGTTCACCACAAGCACAGAGAATATATCAAGCGTTCAACCAGATATGGACTTCATTAAAGAATAATATGATGCAGAATTCTCAGCCATTATCATTAATACCAGAATTCTCTGAATTCTATTATGACTATAACTGGTTTAACATTTATAGTGATATATGGGATTACTATGTAGCTAATGGACCAACAAACTTCTCCTCATGGCCTTACGGATATTTTGTACCACATTGGGCTCCAGGTTGGTCTCAAATGTCTTTAAGTGATTTGCAAGCAACCAGAACCATTGGAGTACAGTTACCGATATTAGGAAAGACAACTAATCCAGATGGAAGCTTTACATTATGGGGATTAGTTAACTACGCTGAGCCAGGTATACAAGGAGCGATAAATGGGCAATTTAGAGCTGAAGCTGTTACTGTTAATCCAAATCAATCAGTAACTGTAGGGAATACGCAACTTCCTTTAATTACTAGAGAGGTTACATATATTAATATTAATGACTTACAATCCATGTTTGGATATGATTACAATACACTAATGCAATATGTCATAGACGGTCTCAATCCATTCCCAATGCCATATGTAGGAGTGTTCGGATATGCTGCTCAATTGCAACAGAAATATAAGTACTGGGTTAATAACGGAAGATGGAATATAATCTTCCAGTCTGGGTGGACAGATTTCCAAGTAAGCGAAATATATAGAAGGGTACCATTCCCAATAATTGCCGTAAGCCAGCAAGATGCTATGAACGAGGGATGGAATAATGGTGATTTACTGTTAGTATATAACGATTGGGGATCAATTACTGGTGTTGCCTGGATATCTAATACTGTAGCTCCAGGGCAAGTGTTTATAGCAATGGCATATCCAACAAGTCCAGGTGCTAATCAGTTAACTTCACCTACAGTAGACCCAGTTACGGATAATCAAATGGTTAAATGGGCTTGGGCTAACATTGTAAAAATCGGAACTTTACCACAAGATCTAGTACAGCAGATTACTTTTGCACCAGTACAGTTTAATGTACCATCATCATCGTCAAGCTAATTTTTTAATTTTGTTTTTATAAGTGAGTATCATGGTGAAATCTTTTTACTATTTATCTAGCCTTATACTAGGATTTTTGTTAGTTTACATTTCTCCGCTATCACCAAATTACGAAATTTATGTAGTTTTAGGAAACTTAATCTTTTGGCTATCGCTTCTTCTCTTTTTGATGAAAGGTCCTATGAGTAATATTTTTACTTATTTACGTAAACATTTAAATAAATTTTCACTTAGCATCTTAGTAGCTTATTTATCTGTTCACTATTTTGTTTATAGTATTGCATTAGAGAGATTATTAACTGGTTTTTACGGAATACTATTTTACGTTAATACTCCATTTATATCCCTCTCAATTACGCCTTTTTATCCTCCCTCATTTTACACGGCATTTATTAACATTATCTTTAACCCAACAGTTGCGATAGGATTTCCTCCAAATTATTACATAGAGCTGTCCCTATATTCTATAGTCTTGGGATTCTTAATAGGTTCTGTCGTTACAGTAACAATAGTTAGGGTTTTAGAATTAAGTAAGGTAATAAAGTTAAAGAGTATTCTCTTGGTACCAATTTTAGGTGTAATTGCTGGTGGAAGTTGTTGTATATCATTACCGATACTATTAGCTACTGTTATTCCCGCTGCAAATGTATTGTTTTTCTTACCTATAGGAAATACTGCGTTATTTTTAGCCTATATTTTGTTACCTCCAATAACTGCGACTGGTTTGGCAATTCATTTTAGAAGTCTGATTCCTAGACCTCCAAAAGAAATGAGAATAAAAATATTTACCCCAAAATAAAAATAATAAGTTATGAAAAGAGTTATAGGAATTTTTCTTTGCTTATTTTCTCTTATCGGCTACTTTGTATCTTTTCATTATCTGCTTTTAGGTTCTACAATAACTTTAACGTTCTGGTTAGGTTTATGGTTGTTAATTCCGAAAAAATTCTTTGACCTTACATGGAATATAAAGAAGGGAAGAGGATACTGGATTTCATTTTCTTTATATCTTTTGTTTCACTTACTTTTATATGGTTTCTTCTATTATATTATTTTAGGAGCTTTCATATATTTGCCTATAT
Source organism: Sulfurisphaera tokodaii str. 7 (assembly GCF_000011205.1). NCBI lineage: Archaea > Thermoproteati > Thermoproteota > Thermoprotei > Sulfolobales > Sulfolobaceae > Sulfurisphaera > Sulfurisphaera tokodaii. The sequence goes on along the minus strand of NC_003106.2, from coordinate 2,389,225 downwards.
ATAGTATATATGTTGATGCTTCGATTACACCTACAATTCAATATTTTTTATACTGGATAGCAAATAGTCCAGCAATAGGAATTATAATTGCTGGCTACGAGATGGGGATCTTTCCCTTCACTACTTTTATAGGAATATTGTTAGCTTTGCTTATTGGAGCTAACATTGAAAAAATTCTTAAATTAAAGAACTTATTAAATGCATATAAAAGAAGTACTGCCTTAATTGCCATTCCAACCCTAGGTGTAGTATCTGGGACTAGTTGTTGTCTTTCCCTACCTAGCTTAATTATTTATTTTGTTGCCCTAGATATTGGTGTTATTTCTTCTGTTTTACCTATTCTAGCTTCCCCAATTTATTTCGGATTTGCATGGTACGGATTACCGATAAGTTCAGTACTAATTCTTCTATTTAATTTAAAAGATCTAAACAAAGTCGTAAATAAACTTGAGAGTAGTAAATGTGAAATTAGAAAAGAAAATACATCGTAGAAATAACTATAATAAAAGTAAGATAGAAATTGATTGCATGAAGATTTTTAGTTTATGACTAGAAAATGATTTATACCTCTAATCCTATTTTTGATGGGTCAACAGTTTTAATAGTCTTGTACTCAATATTTTCAATTTGAAATAGGTGTCTTAATTTGGAACCATGGGAAATAGTGCTTAAGGGTAACAAGAAATTTCGTAGACTCTTACAGAAAGAGGCTGAAAAATTTGGTTTATCATATACTGAGGTACAAGTTCTTTACTTTTTAAAGAATGGAGAGAAAAATGTTACTTCTTTAGCAAATTTTGCTGACGTAAATAAGTCTACTATGGTCGAAGTATTAGATAAGCTAGAGAAAAAAGGATTTATTATTAGAGAAAGAGATACTCAAGATAGAAGAGTTGTAATTGTTAAGATTACAGACGCAGGTTTAAAAATATTAGAAGATGTAAGAGGCAAATATAAGGAGTTAATTGTATCCTTATTAAGTAAAATTAAAGATCCTTCTTGTGTAGTAGAATTTTTTGAGATATTAATTAATGAAGCAGAAAAAGATGACACTATTTAAATTTTTCCCCAGACTTTTGGGAAAAGCTATTTTTAAACATCACCTAAACTTCTGTCATGGCAAGCAAAATAGGAGCTGGAATACAAACACTACGATGGATAGGTTTGCTAGGATCTGCACTTTGGGCAGGAGTTCATTTCGTCCTGGCAACACACGTAGTCTTTCCTAAAGATATGCTAGCAACTGAGATATATTCTACCTTCTTTGCCTTTACAGCATCTTTAGCAATAGTTGCAGCAGTATCATTTATTCTGGGTATAAGAAGTTTATATCTACCAGCCTTTATATTCTACCTTATTGATTTTGCATTATTGACTGAAACTAGAACAGCACCAGCATTATTTATTGGAAAAGTACTACCAGTTAACATTTATGTTATAGAAAGCTGGATACTAGATGTGTTACTAATTGTTGTATCATTTCTGCTCTGGAGATTTGATAAAAGTTAAAAAGACAAATTCCAATTTTTTATAGCCGCGGGGTTCAAGTGCCCATCAGGGCTCAATGAGAACCCTTTGTCCCCCTTCGGCTCTTTTTAGAAAATTTTTTTAAGTTCAATTTTCATTTATTTTTCGTGAAATTATTAATCACTAATCATAGAGATATTTTTCATCCTCAAGCTGGAGGTGCTGAAAGAGTAATTTACGAGGTTAGCAGAAGATTAGTAAAAAAGGGTTTTGATATAACCTGGTTAAGTGAAGATGTGGGAAATTTTAATGATGAACTTGATGGAATTAAGTTTTTACATGCGGGAAATAAATATACCCTTCATCTCCACTCTTTATCTTACGCAAAAAGAGGTTATGATGTAGTAATTGATAGTGTTGCACATGCAGTACCTTTCTTTTCTTATATAGTAAATAAAAAGTCTATAGCATTAGTGCATCACGTCCATCAGGATGTTGTTAAATACGAACTTAATCCTTTCTTAGCATTTATAGTTAGACAATTAGAAAAGACCATTAGAAATTATCCTTATATAATTTCTGTTTCAAATACTACTAAATATGAATTAATTAAGAGATTTAGAATTGATGAGAGTAAAATTACTGTAATATATAACGGAATTGATCATGAAATATATAAGCCCGGAGAAAAATCACCAATTCCTACAGTCTTGTGGATTGGTAGGCTTAAAAACTATAAAAATCCCTTAGATGCAGTAAAAATCTTTAAGAAAGTGAAAAATAACAAGGCTATATTTTACATTGCTGGTGGAGGAGATTTAGAGGAAAACGTAAAAAGAGTTATATCTGGTCAAAAAAATATAATTTTTCTTGGAAAAGTAAATGAGAGTCAAAAAATAAAACTATATCAGCAAGCTTGGGCTGTTATTTCAACTTCCTTTATTGAAGGTTGGGGAATGACAATAGTTGAAGCTAACTCCTGTGGAACACCAGCAGTTGCATATTCTACGGGGTCTATTCCAGAAATCATTGAAGATGGAGTGAATGGTTTTCTAGTTGAGTATAAAAATATAGATATGTTCGCAGAGAGACTAAATTACATCTTGGAGGATGAAAATGTAATGAAATATTTGTCAAAACGTAGTTATGAGAGCTCTTTAAAATACGATTGGAATAAAACTGCTGATGAATATTATAAATATATATGGAGGATAGCCGAGTCATAGAGAGGGCTAAACAAATATTTGAGGAATACAAAAAGACAAAAGATCCCAGCAAGTTAAATGAGGTTATAAAACTTTTAGAAGGAAGACAAGATTTACACTCTCTAAATCAGTTAGGTTTGGTGTACTTAGAAAAGGGGGATACAAAAAAGGCTATTGAGTGTTTTGAAAAAGCCTTAAAGAAAGCAAAAAGTAATGAAGATAGATATGTTATAAATTTTAACCTAGCACTGGCACTTTTTAAAGATAAGGATTATAATAGGGCTTATGAAATACTAAGGGAATTAGTAAATACTCCTCTAAAAACCCATGCCCAAAGATTGTTAGCAAAAGTGTGTTTAAGCATTGGTGATATAAAGCATGTTGAAGAGGCAAGAGCTATACTTGAAGGCTTTGATGAACCAACTGAGGATTTAATAGTTGCATATATTTACCTTGGAAGAAATAGTGGAAGAAAAGATTATTTAGATAAAGCCGTAAAGTATGCTGAGCTGATACATAATAAAAGATTACTAGCTGAGGCTTTACTTTCATATGAGGATAAGGATAAGATTGAAAGGGCTTTAGACATTTTTAGGGAGTTAAAAGATGTTAAAGGAGAAGCTAGAGCGCTATATAAACTCTCATTCTACAAATCAGAATTGCTTTATGAGGCACTACAAAAGCTTGAAGAATCTAATGAAGGTAGCCCTCAGGATAAAATAAGGTTATTAAATGAGTTATATAAAAGGACAGGTGTTATTGATTTTTTAAAGCAAGCAATTTCTATAGCTGAAAAGGAGAAAGAATACTTGTTCCTAGCTAGGGCTTATGTAGAATTATCTAAAAGAGAAAATGAACTAGAAAATTTAAGAAAAGCTGTTATGTATTATGAAGAATTTATTAGAAAGAATCTATAATTCATTTATTTAGATTGCGAATTTTATCATTATCAAAAAATTATGATATTGGCAATATTTTGATTTTAACAGTACACATTTTGCATATTACTTACCATGATTAATTTAAAGGAAAAAATTTTTATACATTTATTAATATATATTATATAAGGAAGGGGAAATGAGGGATACTGAGGTGATGAAGATTGCGTTCAATAAAATCTGTAGTGATTTCGTGGACTTTGTGGGGATTAGCGTATTATCTTTATTCTCCATACCTTACAGTATTTTTAAAGACTATTATTAAAGAAGATTTTATAGGATTCTTGTATATAATATCTACTTTAGTAGGATTGGTTTATTCAGTAGTTCCATTATTTACAAAAAGAGTTAAGGAAATTACAATAGTATCTTTAATAATTTCTGGTATAGGATTAATTTTACTTTCAATATCTAATAATGCGTTAACTGCTATCTTATCTCTAATACTTTATAGTATGTACTGGGTTTCAGTACCGATTTTTTATCTATTAATGAATGATGAAGTTGCAAAAATATGGGCAATATCAATGTTACCAGCAATAATAATACCTTTCTTTGATGATAGTGTAATTTTAACCCTAGGGATTAGAAGTATATTCCTAATAGCTGGAGTAATAATGGCTTTAACAGCATTACCGTTAATTAACGTTGATATTAGAGGTATGGGAGGGAGTTATGATGATGATGATGAAAGAAGTAATAATTTATCCTTTATTATACTTACAATTCTTCCTCTCTCTGTCTCCCTCCCATACCTCTACGTTGACATGCCTTTGAAACTCATACCTATAGTTTATGTAATTGGAGAGTCAATAGGAATTCTAATGGCACTTTTCTTGAGTAAGATAAGAAATGGGTTATCTCTAGCACTACTAGGTTTCTCTCTAATTTCACTAAACACCGTTATACCTTACGGTGCAATGTTTTATGGAATTTCAGAAGCATTAACGGCTTTAGGAGTGGATAAGGTGAGGATAAAGAACCTAAAGGATTCGGTAAAAGTAACTATACTAGAAGTCCTAACGTGGTTAATTGGTTATGCTATAGCGACTGTACTGTTTATTATATCACCAATACTTCCAAGTATTTACGCATCATTATTAGCAATATTATTTGCTCTACTATTACTCTTTACAATCCCAGCAATACTACGAATTAACTTCATATGTATAAGAAAAGGGGAAAACATCATTACGCCGAGACTTAGAGTTACGGAAGGAATTTTCCCTTACTTTAAATTTGCATAGTTTTTGATTTTAAGGAGACATTTTCAAGGTAATGTTTTTTTCTTTAGCTAATTCTCTCTCAAAAATGTTCACAAAAATATTGTATGCTTCCTCTGAGTAAAGGGAAACTATTATAGTATTTAAATGTTTAAAGTTAGTATACTCTTCTTTAATTACTTTTACCATTTTCTCTGCGCATATTTCATATGGATAACCATATATACCAGTAGAAATTGCTGGAAGAGCTATACTAGATAACTTTAACTCCTCAGCTTTTCTAAGTGCATTTCTTATAGCCTCTTCTAATTTCTCCTCCCCTTCTATTCCATATCTTGGACCTACTGCATGAATTACGTATTTTGCTTTTAATTTTCCTGCAGAAGTAACAGCGACTCCACCAGTTGGTACTGGTCCATATTTCCTTACATACTCTCTACTTTCTTTTTGAATTATATAACCTCCTTTTTCTACAATGGCTCTAGCTACTCCTCCACCATGTTCTAAATAGGAATTTGCAGCATTAACTATAGCTTCAGCTTCAATTTCAGTTATATCTCCTTTAATGATTTTAACTATCATGATTTAGCACTCCAATAAGCTTTATCGAATGCAGAATTAACTAAATCTATTAACCCTCGAAGTTCATCTATTTTTTGGAAATGAATAACAGCAGTAAATACGTTAGTTCCTCCATTTTTAGAAGTGAAGTACACTTCAACCTTTGTCTCATCCTTAATTTTATCCTTTAATATATCTTTAACTCTTTCAAGAACTTTATCTGCTGATACATCTGCATTAACTATAACTTGTAGCGGATATACAAGTGAATTTTCAGATTCTAATTTCTGAAAAACAGTATTTCCTAGAAAAGCAGAGTTGGGTATTTTAAAGATATTACCAGTAATACTTTTTATTTCAGTGAAAAGTAAAGATACTTTTGTTACTTCCCCTATAATTGGATTTCCCCATATCCATGAAAGTAAAGATACCGAATCTCCAGGTTTTATTGTTTTACTTGAGGTTACAAGAACGCCAGATAATAAGTTCTGGGCAATAGTTTGCACAGCTAAACCAATTACTATACCGCCTACTGCACTACCTACTAATACTCCAGTTAGATTTACATGAAGTACAACTAATATTGCCAAGACTAAAAGTGTGTAAAATATTACATCTAATGCAAATTTTATCATCCCTGCCATTCCTTTTTCGATCTTAGCGTAAACTGTTATTGATAAAATTCCTTGTATGAATTTTATAATATAATAACCGCCTATAGCTACTATTATCACATGGATACCAGTTATTATTGCCGGCTCATAAGGTAAAAGTTGTTTAGGATAAGCTTCTGTAAGGAGTTGAACCAAATAAGTTAAAACGAAGTCTAAAATTGCTAGTATTAAGATAATCAATAGTATTTTAACCACTTGAAGCCTGTAGCTCATAAAAAGAAATTATTATACTGATTTATAAGTCCTTCTTGTTTTTATATTTTTATATAAACGATAAAAGAAAATTATCAAGGCTATTTGACCAAAGTCGAAAACTAAAGTTGAGATCCCATCATACCTTATGTAAAAGAAAAAGGGGAGGAGATACATTATAGGTTTCCATATTACGTAAACTAGATAGAAATTTATATAATTTACAATGGAGAATGATAATGATGATGCATCTATTAGAACATTCAGAAAGATATTTTTTGATCCCCAAAACAGTATTACCGATATTATGAAGATAATAAGTAGGATGAAACCAGAGAAACTTAATCCAACTGGTATTTGTAGATCATAACCAGGGAAATAAGTAGGTTCGTCAATTGGTGCTAACGGTCCTAAAGCTAATCCAAATAATAGAAGAATTATCGTTAAAGCGAGAACATAAGAGTAATAGGTCGTTATTTTTTCTGCCATTAGGCTAAACTTTATGTTAAGTTTAATAAAATTTTTCTAATGTGGTCAATAAACTCCTTAAATTCTAGATAAGCTGAATATACCTCATTTTTATTCTTACCAAAGATCGCAAAAGTCTCATTTCCTATGCAGTAATTGGGTAAGAGAAGACCATAATTACCACAGAATCTAGTAAACGAAATTTTATTGGTAAGTTTTACGTTTTTCAACTTTGTGTCAATGTGAATTTCTACTGAGTTATTGTAATATATAATCTCATGTGAAACTTCTCCCTTCACCACATATAGTAGTTTTAGCTTATTCAATTCTTCTGAAGGGAGGTAAAGTGGTATTCTCAAATTCTTAAATACTGCTTCTTTTTCTTTTACTTCGATAAGAGTTTTAACACATCTATCTGGATTTATTTCAAATATAGAGTTATTCAATAAAGATATTACTCTTCCAGAGGATAGCCTTACCCCTAAAATGCCATCACTTTTACAAATTTCTAATTCCATTAACAGTCTTTCTTAAGATAAATCTAAAATCTGTTGGCTTCATTTTTTCTTCTGTTCCTTTTAAGGCCAATTCTAACCCAATCTTGGCTTCTCCTTGAACTTTAGTTGAAAATTCCTTTATTAGCTCAACTTCTAAGGGAAAAATAAAGCTAACAGCATATGGTAAAGTATGTTTTTCTACTATAAGACCACTTTCCTCATCTTTAGTAGGAGTTGAGAGTGAAGGATTTTGGATATGATATACTTCAGCTTTATTAAAAGTCCTAGTTTCAAATCCCATTTTTATAGCTTGTAAAGAAAGTATAGTCTCATTGTAACTTCCTCTAAGCGTGAAAGGAATAGCCCTAACATAATTATAAACTTCCCTCTTTAAGCTCATATTTACACCTACAATAGCTAATGTCTTTTCATTACCTTTATGTTCTTTTCTATCTACACTTAAACCTGTCTTTGTTAAATATCCAACGTAGTCTTTAAAAACTTCGCTGTATTCTTCCATATATTTTGTCGATTTAAATTTCTCGTATAGATAATTAGGATAATTTATCCATCGCTTTCCAGTAACTTTACCACTAGCAATTCCTACGTTTTTATGATTACCATGAAAAATCACATGATCTCTGATCCAATCTTTTGAAGGTAATGCGTCATCATCAATAGTTATTAATATCTTTCCCTTTGCGTTAGATAAGATAATATTTAACGCTTCCTCAAAAAGCCCTTCTTTTTGTTCAATGAACTTTATGCTCAAATATTTCTCAAAATTCTCTATTTCACGTGTTAAATTTCCTTTATATGTTATTAATACCTCAAAATCATCTTCGCTTTGATTCATTAAAGCTTCTAAAGTCTTCTTTAAAGAATTCCTCAATAGAGTAGGTATACCTACAGTAGTAGAAACCATATTTAAATTTTTGAAACCACGATATTTATTTGTGAATATAAAACTTATTGCAGTCTTACTTTTGCTTTCATTAGCGCTTAATATATATTTAGGTTACTCTACTTTGCATCTCAAGAGTAAGGAAGAAGTTCATTCAATCACTTTAAAATATAACCAGACTTTATTAATTGAAAAAGGAGGAGAATATAGTATATCGTTACATATAAAAAATAAGAATATAGTGTATGTTAATGCAATAATAGAAATTTCTATAAATCATCACAGACATACAAAAGATTTTTTTATTGAGTTAAACAGTAATCAAACCCATAGAATTATTCATCTGAATGCTGGCTTATATTTAATAAAAATTACCTATTTGATTACTTATAAAGGAAATATTCCGCCAAATAATACAGATATTTTAATAAACATTACAGAAATTAAAGGTTAAGGGAGCGGAAAGCCTAGCTATTTATGGCGGATAAACCCCTTATATTTATATACCTACTTTTTCTAGTGAATATTTAATGGCTAGGAGGGGAAAGAACCCAATCAGAGAAACAGTTTCAATGAAGATTGGTTTATCAGACTCCCTCCTTAGCCCTTGTGAATAACTATGTAAAAGCATTAAGATACGTATTATTCTGGTTAAAAGAAAGGGGATTAAAACCCAAATGAAAAAGACGTATTAGGATTTATACACCAAGAGTTGTATGAGAAGCTAAAAGAGGAGTACCAACTACTATCAAAGATTACTGAAGACTGTTGCCGTGATGCACTAGCAACATACAAGAGTTAGTACAATAATCCTAGAAAGGGACATTTCCCTAGAATATATAAACCAACAGTATGGTTAACACCAAAAGCTAGTTACACAATAAACTTTGAAAAAATGAGGGTTAGAATAACAAGTATTGGTGAACTACCCATCTTGGGTTATCCAAGGAATTTAAATTTTTACAAGGATTGGAGGATGAAGGAGGCAAGACTTGTAATTAAAGGTGATAGTGCGTTTCTTAAAGTAGTTTTTGAGAAAAAGAAAGAGAAGATAGAACCTAGGTGTGGTAAGAAGATGAAGGAGGTTTCATATCGTTGGTTTAGGTGTGGTTGTGGTATGAGAATGATAGGGATGTTGTTGCTGTAGTTAATTTGAATAGGTCTCTGACCCTCTCGTCTGCCCCTCAAATGAGGGATGTAGACCCGAACCGATGAGGGTGACAACCACCCTAAGGGTGGTGCAAAAGTCAGATATAACACTGAAAATTAAAAAGATAATAATTTAAGTGATAAAGGAAAAAATCACTCTATGAATGATCTTTTATTTATTATTTCTCTGCTCATTTCGAGTATTATAGCTGGATTTATAGGATCGTTAACAGGATTAGGTGGAGCTACAGTATTAGTACCAATCTATACTCTCTTTTTATCAATTCCAATAGAATATGCCACTGGAGCAAGTCTAATATCAACTATAGCAACCTCAAGCGGAGCAGCTAGTGCGTATATCAAAGATAGAATTACTAACGTTAAAATAGGCATGGGTTTAGAGATTGCTACAACAACTGGAGCTATAGTTGGTTCACTTATTGCCCATTATATCTATGAGCATCACTTAGCCTTTATTCTCTTTATAATCTTCGGAATTGTAATTTTAACTTCTATTTATCCTCAGCTAAAGAAGGCTTCATTAGAACTCCCGAAACCAATGAAGCCTGATTGGACTACTAGAGTTTTTCAGCTCTATGGAAAGTATTATGATGTTGCATTAAGACAAGAGGTAGAATATTATGGAGTGAGATGGTGGTTAGGAGAAATAATTATGTTTTTTGCCGGTATGATATCTGGGCTTCTAGGAATAGGCTCTGGTGCTCTAAAAGTTATCGGAATGGATTGGGCTATGAATTTACCAATTAAGGTAAGTACTACTACTAGTAATTTTATGATTGGTGTTACTGCAGCTACAAGTAGTTCATTATACTGGATTTTCGGGTATATCCAACCTTTGATGGCTGGTATAACCGCGATTGGAGTTCTTATTGGATCCTTTATAGGGAGTAAAGTCTTACCAAAAATAAGAAATGTAAAATTAAGATTAATTTTCATGCTTATCTTAGCGTTTTTAGGTATTGAAATGATAATTAGAGGGGTAGAATTATGGATTTAAATGACGTTGTTGGATACACTCTTCGTATTGGTGTCATAATTAGCATTATATTAATACTCATAGGATTTGTGTTCTTGTATAGAGATAAAGATTTTAATGAACTAATTTCCCCTTACTCAAGGATAAATACTTCTGTAATAAACCCAAACTCTGTACCTACTAATGCATTTTCTGGTAATGGTCTTGATTTAATACTTCTAGGTCTAATGGTTCTTATTGCAACACCAGTAGCAAGAGTATTAATAGGCATTATACAATTTGCTAGAGAGAGAAATATCATATATACAATTATTACAATAATAGTATTCTTTAACTTAATGCTAGCAATATTTATATTACCGCTTTTCATACATTAATTAGAGATAAATTTTTACTATCAAGCCTTTAACTTATTGATATGTTACTGACATTTATAGCTCTTCTTTTTGTAGCCTCAATTATAGCTGGGCTGTTAGGCTCTTTAACTGGATTAGGTGGAGGAGTAGTTTTAACTCCAGTCTTAGTACTTTTTTTAGGAGTTCCAATTGAATACGCAGTAGGGGCAAGCCTAATATCAACTATAGCAACTTCTGCTTCATCTGGCTCTAGATATATAAAAACTGGATTAGCCCATATGAGAATCGCAATAGCTTTAGAAATTGCAACAACTACTGGAGCTATTACTGGTTCTTTTCTAGAATATATTATTGAAGAAAAGCATTTGTTTAAGCTTTTAGATATAATTTTTGGAGGTGTTCTAATATTTTCTGTTATTCCTAACTTCATAAGAATGAAGAGCGAAGTCCCAGTATATGTTAATCCAGATAGATTTTCATCAAAACTTAGGTTTAATGGAAGCTATTATGATGAAGCTTTGAAAAAGGAGGTAACATATCATGGCGTTAGATACCCTTTAGGCCTATTAGGAATGTATATTGCTGGTCTAATATCGGGACTTTTAGGAATAGGCTCTGGAGCTCTAAAAGTATTGGCTATGGATTTAGGGATGAATTTACCATTTAAGATAAGTACAGCTACAAGTAGTTTTATGATTGGTGTTACTGCAGCTACAAGTTCTGGGATTTATTGGGCATTGGGAATAATAGACCCAATAATCGTTGGCATTACTATCCCCGGTGTATTTGTAGGATCTATTTTTGGTTCTAGATATTTAAACAAATTAATGAACAGAAGACTAAGACAAATATTTACTCTCGTTCTAATAATCTTAGGAATTCAACTAATTTTAAGGGGGTTTGATATCTTTGGATGAAAAGAAATTAATCTCATTAACTTTAAGAATTGGTATAGCTATATCATCATCTCTTGTAATATTAGGTTTATTACTATTTCTAGTAACTAATTCTAACTATAATATATACAATTTCAATACTTCTAATCTTAATTTGCTTAATTATAGTAATCCATTGACGATAATCTTATATGGTATAATTGCACTCATTTCTATTCCTTTTCTTGTAGTTTCAGAGCAAATAATAATATATCTATTAGAAAAAGACAAAATTTATCTAATTATAAGTGTACTCGTATTTACCATAATGGTTTTCGCAATACTTATAATGCCCAAGATTATTATACATTAAGAATTTTTACTAATAGAGTGTTTTTATAGTTGTGAGGAATTTTGTTATATTACTGCTGATACCCTTTATTGGATTAACTCTTATAACGCATTCATCAGTTTATATGACTATTTATTATAACGATACGGTGATTATACATGTATACAATCAAACTCAGATTTATCTCCCAGTGCAAAATTATTCTGCTATTAATTCTACATCCCCTTTTAGAATTTTTGGAAATATAGTTATTCTAAAATATCCAAACTCTACATTAAGCTATAAAACTTTAATCGAGAATGAAATAAGAATTGATGAACCATATAATATAACGGTAAGCGTTATAATTCCAGATTCAACTTATGTTACATATATCTCTACATTACCTACCTCAGTTACAGTGAGTAACAATCTATTAAATTTAACTTTCTATGCGTCTAATCTGACTCTGATATATACATCTAACCTTACAACTCCTGGGAATAATTCTTTCTATTCTTTGCTTTTACTCATAACCTTTGCCCTAAGTTTAATTTCTACTGGTATACTTTCTTTTTTGTTAGTTAGAAATTTAAGAAGAGGAAGAGTCGAAGAACCAATTTTAGTATCTGGATTAGATGAAAGAGATAAGTTAATACTTGAAGCTATTTCAAAGGGAGCGGACTCAATAGCAAAAATTTCTAAATTAACTGGCTTGTCAAGGGCTACTGTTTATAGGAGAGTTAAGAAACTTATTAGCTTAGGTTACGTTAAGGAAATTAGAGAGGGAAATAAAATAAGATATGAAGAGAATAAAAAGGAGTAAAATCAATTATATTTGTGATTGTTTCTCAACTCATAACTAAAAAACCTGTAATTGCAAGTAAGGATATTTCAATAAGAGAAGCAGCTAAAATTATGAAAAAAGAGGAAGTTGGATCTTTAGTAATAGTTGATAAGGATTATAAAGCTATCGGGATTGTTACCGAGAGAGATTTGTTATATGCTATAGCAGATGAAATTCCACTAGATAAACCAGTTTCTGAAATAATGAGTCAAAATCCAGTAACTATTGAAGAAAATAGTGATATAAGTGAGGCTGTGGCATTAATGACTTCAAGGGAGATAAGACATCTAATTGTTGTGGATCATGATGGAAAAGTTAAGGGTGTAATTAGTATAAGGGATGTTGCAAGAGCTGTAGGTGCTATAGCATTAGATTTAGCCTTTTGGTAAATTTAATTTTTATGATTTTTAATTAATAATTACCTTTTATTAAAAGTTACTATTATTTAGAAGCACAAACTAAATGAGAAAAATTTTTAAATAATGAAAGAGATAGTATATACAAATGAAAGACCTAAAAGGAACTAAAACGGCTGAAAACCTAAAACAAGGATTTATAGGCGAATCTATGGCAAATAGAAGATACTTATATTTTGCAAAGAGGGCTGATGAAGAAGGGTATCCAGAAATAGCTGGACTATTAAGGAGTATAGCAGAGGGAGAAACAGCCCATGCATTTGGTCATTTGGACTTTATTAGACAGGGAGGATTAACAGATCCAGCTACTGATAAACCAATTGGGACTTTAGAACAAATGATCGAATCTGCAATTGCTGGAGAAACTTATGAATGGACCCAAATGTACCCTGGATTCGCAAAGGTTGCAAGAGAAGAAGGTTTCCCAGAAGTAGCTGAATGGTTTGAGACTTTAGCCAGAGCTGAAAAGAGTCATGCTGAAAAATTCCAAAATGTGTTAAAGCAGTTAAAGGGAGGAACATAACAGATGTATAACCTAAATCCAGAAGATAAATCTTTTTTTGATTCTTCTAAACTCTTGTCCGAGTTTATAAGACAAGCATCAATATGTCACGGTTGTAGGTTATGTTTTAATTATTGCTTCGCCTTTCCCAAGTTGTTTAAATTAACTGACGATAAAGGACCAAAAAACTTAACATTAGACGATCTTGAGGAAATAACTAAAGAATGTTTCCACTGTAAAATGTGTTATAATAACTGCCCCTACACACCGCCCCATGAATTTGCAATGGATTTTGCGGATTTAATGGACTGGGCATGGCTGTATTTTAGATCTCAAAAACCATTAACCTTACGTGATTTCCTTTTTGAGCTTGTTGATGGTACTAATTTAGCTAGACCACTAGTATCTAAACTTTATCCACATACCAGAAGATTACTAGGAATAAGTGAAGATGCACCAATGCCACTCGTTAAAGAAAAAGGATTTTTAAGAGAAGTTAAACCTAAAAGAATTGAAAAACCTATAGCCAAAGTGGTATTGTTTCATACATGTCTAGTAGAAAACTTTTACCCAGAACTTGGATTTGACCTAGTAGAAGTTTTTAATAAGTTAGGAATTGAGGTAGTTAAGGCTAACTTTTTATGTTGTGGAGCTCCCATGTTAGATGTTGGTGATGCTAAAAGATTGAAAAAGAATGCTGAATATAATTACTCTTTAATGAGAAAGTTTGTAGAACAAGGATATGACATTGTTTCTCCAATTCCTACATGTACGTTGATGTTAAGTAAAGAATATCCCCTCATTCTGCAAAAGGAAGGGATAAAAGTTTATGATGCAATGGAGTATTTACTTAAATTAGATAGAGAAGGGAAGATAAAAATTTCTGGCAAGTTAGAAAAATCAATATTTTATCATCCTCCGTGCCATCTAAAGTATTTAAAAGTTGGATATGCTGGAGTTACCATTATGAGAAAGTTGGGAGCTAAAGTTGAAATATCCGATAAGGGTTGTTCTGGAATTGACGGAGGATGGGGATTAAGGAATTACGAAAAGGCTAGAGTAGTAGGCAGTAAAATGATGAATGCTTTTGCTGAAAATAAGGCAGACATTTTCATGACTGAATGCCCACTAGCTGGACTACAGATACAAAAAGCTTCAAAAAGGCAACCTTTACATCCAATCCAAATTTTAAAGGAGGTGTTAAGTAATGGTTAAAATAACTGTTCAAGATATAATTCCGTGGAAAGAGTATGAGAAGATAAGAATGGAAAAAATTAGAAGAATTGCACAGATTAAAGATAAGAGAAGAGTAGAACTAGGAGATAGGCTAACTTTACTTTTCGAAAATAGAGATACAGTCCTTCATCAAATTCAAGAAATGGTTTACTTAGATAGACTTGAAGATGAAAAAGATATTCAACACGAAATTAACGTTTATTCCTCATTATTGCCTTGTAACGGAAAAATTAAAGCTACTTTATACATAAATGCGTATGACTTTAACGATTTGAAGAAAGTATTTAGTGAGCTAAAAGGTATTTACAACTCAGTTTTCCTTAAAGTAGGTGAAAAATTAATTCAGGGTGAACCAGAAGCTGGAAGAGAACAAGGTGATGAATTTAGTACAGTGCAATATTTGACTTTTGATCTTGAGGGAGAAAAAAGCACTCAAATAGAAGTTTTTGTTCTCCATGAGAACTATAAAGTATCAAAGAAATTACCAGAAGATTTAGCGAAAGAGCTAATAGAAGAAGCCTATGAAGAATGTGGCTAAAGCCCTTCAAACGCTTTTACTGAACCATCCTGATACAAGTATACTCTTTTTATCTTTCCCTCATCCATTAATAAAACGCCAGCGGATTGTCCGTGGTATCTGCTTGAGAATACAGTTATTACTTTTCCATTTATATCTATTCTAAAACCATCAACAGCCTCATGACCTCTTATTATACCACTATATCCAGTAGAATCTAAAAATTCTTTCACAATTTTTTCTCCGAAATAAAAAGTTCCTTCACCTCTAATGTTTGGTAAAAATCCAAAGTCATCAAGTCCTTCTCTAGGATCATTCCAAAGTAGTTGAAAAGCTATAGGGTCATCCGGATTTATGTCTGGATATGGTAAAGATTTAATTTCATCTACAGAATGAATGCCTAGCTTCATCTCACCACCATTATCTTTACCGGGCAAACCACCATGCACACAGAAATAATTATTTACAATAGCAACATAGGGTATATAAGAGAAGAAGTCCTTGAATTTCTCATAAACTTTTTCGTCACCGAATTTTAGGGCTACTTCCTCATAAAAGCCATAATATAAATTAGTTATTGGACTTTCATGATTTCCCCTGAGTATTACTACTTTATCCTTATTTTGAAGAAATTTTTCTAAGATTATCATCAAATTTTCTACCCCACTAGGAGGATATCTATCTACATAGTCACCAAGAAAGACTAGCAAATCAACCTTATCAAAGATCTCATTAAACACATATTGAGTAACGTCAACTGCTCCGTGAGTATCGCCAACAAAAGCTATTCTCCTTGCCTTATACTCTCCTGCAAATGGGCCTTGAATCTTGAAAATTTCTTTCGCTTCCTCCATTAATTCTAAAACCTTACTATACTCCTCGCTCATACTAAAAAATAGTATAATTACCATATAAAAACCATTTTAGCAAAAACAACTTCAACACTAGCCATAGAAAAACACATAAACTGTAGAGTGTAGAATAATCTATGGCTAAAATTTCTGAAATAGAACCATTAGTATTAGCTCATACTGAAAAAGGTAGTGCTACATGGGCATCTGTAATGATTGTTGTAAAAGTCGTGACTTCTAATGGAATGGTAGGTTATGGAGAGTCAGTACCAACTTTAAGAGTTATAAACGTCTATAATACAATAAAGCAAGTCAGTAAAGGTTACATCGGGAAAGAAGCTGAAGAACCAGAGGAAAATTATCAAGAATGGTATAAACAAGACTTTTATTTGGCAAGGTCTTTTGAATCGGCAACAGCAACTAGTGCAATAGATCAAGCATTATGGGATATAGTGGGTAAAGAGTTAGGAGCACCAATTTACAAACTTTTAGGAGGAAAAGTTAGAGATAAAATACCAGTTTATGCTAATGGTTGGTATCAAGATGCCATAACTCCAGAGGATTTTGCTGAGAAAGCCAAAGAAGTTGTTAAGCGTGGCTACAAGGCATTAAAATTTGATCCATTTGGTCCTTATTATAACTGGATAGACGAAAAAGGTTTGAAAGAAGCTGAGGAAAGAGTTAAAGCTGTTAGAGAAGCAGTTGGTAATGACGTTGATATTCTTATTGAACACCACGGTAGGTTTAATGCAGATAGTGCAATATTGATAGCTAAAAGGCTTGAAAAGTATAATCCAATGTTTATGGAGGAACCAGTACATCATGAAGATATAGAGGGGTTAAGAAAGTATAGACAACACACTAGTTTAAATATTGCTTTAGGCGAGAGGCTTATTAGCTTAAAAGAAACTGCTGTGTACGTCTCTGAAGGGTTAGTAAATATTCTACAACCAGATTTATGTAACATAGGTGGAATAACTGTAGGGAGAAAAGTTATTAGTTTAGCTGAAGCATTTGATGTAGAAATTGCTTTTCATAATGCGTTTGGTTCTATTCAAAATGCTTATTCTTTACAAATGAGTGCAATAACTCCTAACCTTTATCTCTTGGAGAACTTTTACGATTGGTTCCCACAATGGAAGAGAGATATAGTTTTTGATGAGACTAAAGTAGAGAACGGACATGTAAAAGTTCCAGATAAGCCTGGAATTGGAGTAAGCATTAATGAGAAACTAGTAGAAAGTCTAAAAGTGGAACCTAAAGAGTTAGAAGTCCAGGAAGAGCCAGTTTGGGTTGTTAAAGGAACATGGAAAAAATATTTAACTTGACGAAAAGCTTATGTGTGTATACTTATAATATCCAGTTAAGTTAGTTGTATTATTTTGTATTCCTTCAGCCGAGAAGATTTCTTTAAATCCTACATTATTTACTAAGAACCACGATGTCAAGTTCTTTTGTGTATTAGCATAGTTTGCTGTAAGCTTAACCAATATAGCTCCACCATAAGAGTTTATGATTTCAATAATACCTCCGAAACCTCCTATCGCTGTTAAATTCTCAATAGTTTTTATTGTCGTATTATAATTGTTAAACAAGTACTCGTAGTAATATTCTAAGCTAAGAGATAAAGTACCATTCTGGAAATAGGATAGATTATATGGTATTACATGTGGATTACTAATTGGTACTTCAATTGTACTAAGATCTAACAATACAGGATAGTTTCCAGATATAATTAAAGTTGAGTTATAAATTCCCTTGTCCATTGAGACTTCATAAAATCTTTCGTCTAGATATGCCTTTTCGAAAATTTGGTTAAAGGTTTGATAGGCAACAAATTTACCTACTTGTAGTGTCCAAGTAAATTCTTCTCCATGTTCGAATGTTAGCAGAGATGAGTAGTTTAACAGATAATTACCATCTTCTTGATAATACCCAGCTGAAAAGCCAGTTGAGAATATAGGCGTTGAGTCTATGAATCTTGAGATAGAAGTTAATGGTTTTGCTGATATTAATGGGTTTGATTGATTAACCCATAGCATTAAAACACCAGAGATATCCCAATCAAATGCTGTACTTCCAGTAATTTGATATGCTGTTATTAAGTTTGTTACACAAGTTGTTATGTTTGCAGTTAAACCGTAAGCTAACATTGGAGTTAAATCAATTATCATTGGTGAGTGGAATGAAAGTGTATTTATCGACGTTAATGGTTTCCACCAGAATAAATCTATTCCTCCAGTATAAATTGTCTCATACGGATTAACTACACCAACTAACAAGTTATCATAGTAAATAAGAATATTCCTAGTTGCAGGTTCATTAGTATACCAGAATTCATCAAGACCTCCTCCTTCCTCATAAAGTAATAATTCCATCTTGTAAGTACCATTGGGTATAGCAACTTGTTGTGTAATACTTGGGCTAACAGGGTTCAGTATTACGTAAGAGTAATTGTATTTACTTAAATACAATGGTATAAACATATTAGGTAAACCTTTTGGCTTATTACCAGGATACAAGATTAATGTTACGTTCATATGATATAATCCAGTTATTCCTATTTTTGCATCATAGAAGTTTTCAATTACCAGCTGAAACGTAACATTACCTTGTAGTAGGTTTTCAAAGAGTGTTAAATCTACTTGGGAAGTAGAGTTAGCAAATTCTTGCGTAGACCCCCAAAATATTGGAACACCATTAACGAATATATAAGCTGCTCTATCATATTGAGCACCGTTATTTTCAGATATGGATATGTTCATTAAGATTAAGCTGTAATTACCCGGAGGAATGTAAACTCTCTTCAAGATTGGCATTAAACCAGTATTGTTAAATGTTGCATTTACGGCAACGGGTATTATTATTGGAGTAACATTAGTTGGTGGCTTTATCTGGAATGCTTCAAAAGAGTAGTATTTCGGATCAAGATAATTAGGTAAGGTTATGTTAAGTGGCATATATGGGTGCTTATAGTTTACTTCAGTAGGTATACCGGAAACTAGGATGGGGAAAAATAACATAGAAATTAAAAACATAGAAAGAAGGAATTTGCTTAACTTATTCATCTTTTCCCACCCCTCCTAAAGAGTAAAAGTAAAAAGAGAATAACTGCAACTATAGCTATAACTAAACCAATTATTGATATATCTGTCGTAGTTGATAATGAAGATTTAAGATTAATTACTGATGAATTTAGGGCGTTAATTGTTGAATGAACTTGTATTAATGGATAACTATTATATACCACTAATGTATAATTGTATTCTATTCCATCAGAAATTGCTAAAGCAATTATGTTGTTTCCAGTTGGTGAAATGGCAGAGTTAAACGGAATAGTTATTTCTATTCCAGAGGTTGTTGGAGTAACAGAATAAGGTACACTATTGCCATTTATCTTTACGTTTACAACCTTTAAATATTTACCACTTATAGATAAAGTAATATTATTTGTTAAAGTAGTTATATTTATAGGATATGAAATTATCTTAGGCGCCGGTACTGCACTTAAAGCAGTTACATTATTTAGACTAACACCATGCATAAATACATTAGTATTTACACTCTGATTAATTGCGTAATTAACATTACTAAAAGTAACTGAGGTCAATGTAATATTTGATGATACAGTGTTTATTCCAATTTCACTATCTAATATTTCACTATCTATAACATTTACATTTGATGAGTATGTTTCTATCTTGTTTAATTTAGAATCTATTATTGTAACCGTAGAATTCTTAATAATGAGAGTATTTACAATTACGTTATTTAATATGTATTTACCATTCATAAGTGTTAATGAGGGAGAATATATTTGCTCAAGCTCTATTGCACCTCCTTGATAAGCAAATCCTATACTAGTTGCATTAATAGGAGTAATTATCTTTGTACCTATATCAGTGTAAGGAAGAACTGTAAGGAAGTTACTAATTGACTCTGTAATAGCACCTTCGGGTGAAATACCGCTAACTTCTAAATACCATGGACCGCTTAGAGAGTAGAGCGGAGATCCTTGATATATATTTGTTGAATTTATCGAAGGAACTGAAATAACCCCTACCCATTCATTTAATGTGGAATTATACTGTAATGGTATCTCAGTGTAGAATTCTAATGTTAATTGCTCAAATTGCAATTCTGATGGTACTAATGTAGCTTGGAACTCTCCATACTTTACTTCTGTACCGTTAGGATAAGTGATATTAGCATAAACTTTTATATTTTCTCCTTCAATTGCATTTCCCTCATATTTCACCTGAGTATGAATAACATAAGGAGACACATAAATGAAGTCTGTGTAATTAAGTTCTTCAACACCTACGGAACTATTATACCATGCCTCGGTTACTACAGTATATATTCCAGCTGTCGCGTTTAATGGAATTGTATAGTTAGCCTCGTGATAACCAAAAGCAATTATATCTCCGAATTGTACAATATCTAACGCCAATTTAAGTGGTATTTCAGCAATAAGTTTTCCTTGAGGATTGTATATAAAGGCTGTTACATTAGATGTGAAAATACCTAAACCATTCTGATCAAAGGTAAATGAGAATATTGTTATATTCTCTCCCGGCGAGACTGAAGAAAATCCATCATCAATTGGAGTGAATACGAGTGTTTCAACGTTTATTCCTCCAAAGGTCTGATATAAATACGCAGAACCATAAGAATCATTAATATACATTAAATAAACTCCCTCTGGTTCTGGTGTTACTAAAGCGTATACTCCCTCATATAATCCCGGAATTCTAGTTGGTAATAAGGTTACATTAAATATATTTTTAGTATTATAAATGAAGTAAGCTGTAAATGAAGGATATTCTACTGGAGTCACGTTAGGATAGTATATACATGCAACTACTTCAAATGGTTCATTTGGAGGTATAGTTATTTCAAATGGGAAAGGTAATGGTGAAATAATATCTATTGAAAGACCTACAGTTATTTCGTAAACTCCAGTACCAGATATACCACTAGAGGTTCCGTTAACAACTACTAGCCATATGTTAGGCGGATTTCCAGGTGAAATAGTATATGTCCCTACCCAATAGGTTCCGTTAAATGTTAATGGTATTTTAGTTAATAACCCTTCAGTTGTATATATGTAAGCTGAGAAAGATCCGCTAGTAACCGTTGTAGTGTTTGGATAACTAATTTTGGCAATAATTTCAAAAGTTGTATTATACATAAACCACGGATAAGGTACACCAGGTTCTGTAGCAGTAACAGATATAGCTAACCTCGATTGTTTAAAGTAATCCTCTACAGCTTTTAATAAACCGTAAAAGTCTGGAGTTCCTAAACCAGTTACTAAATTATATCCAGAATGGGCTGAATATAACCCATTAAATCCGAAAGTTATTTGGTGAAATGCCTGGTTATATAATGTGGAGTTTGAGTAGATCCAATATAGAATATTGTTAAACAACCCTAATGGTTTATGAATAATTGAAACAATATCTGCAGCTAATCCAGCCCATATTGGTGTAGATAAGCTCGTTCCTCCTATTACTTCTTCTTGACCTAAGACATATATCAGCAAACCAGTATATGGATTAGCATCTGCCGCAACGTCTGGCGTAGCTCTAGTGGTACCATTAATCATGTACTGATACCACGGCTTTGGATAATAAGTACTATAACCTCCATCACTACCTATAAATGGAAAGTCTAAGTTAAATATACTCCACCCTGTTTCAAAACCATATGTGGTAGTAGAGTTCTGAGCAGAAAGATAACCTGAAGTTACATTTACATAAAGCGAAGTTCCACCAACACCAGTTACAAAGGGTGAGGTTGCAGGATAAGAAACTCCTCCGTATGTTGTTAATGTTCCGCCATAAGCACCCTCATCACCGCTAGCAGCAAAGAATGAAATTCCTTCAACTGTGCCTAAAGCAAAATAATAATCCCAATAGGGTAAGTTAGGCATTGGAACTCCGTCAAATACGAAGTAAAATCCCGTATCTCCTATTGTATTCTCTATCATTCCAAAACTCATAGAAGTTATATTCGCTAAATCTTCACTAACTATATAGTCGATAGCTTCTGGAATTAAGCCAGGAGTAGAGGGAACTACTAGGACTATATGAGCATAAGGGGCAATAGCGTGAACTGTCTCCACATCAAGAGCAGTTTCTATATCCCAACCAGTAGATAAACCAAAGAGTGGATGATAAGGTCCTAAAGGAATAATAGTTAGATTAACTGGTGGTAAGTGGAAATGCTGATCAAAGATCTGTAAATCTTCGTATATTGTAGGATCACCATATGCATCAATTATTGCAACAGTAGTACCATTACCACTCTGAGTTATATTGTAAGCTCCAATAATATCTTGCGGAGAGTACATATCCGCAGCAAATTGAAAAGTAGTTACTTGTGGAAATGTCATATTAGGAATTAATTTACCATTTACTACCTTACCTAAAACCTCAAGATTTAGTTGATAATTATAAGTAGTATAGTTAGTTAGACCATTAATTGTAACCCCAGCAAAGAATGAGGGTAGGATAGGATTTGTAGAAGGCTTATAATATACTATGTTACCATACTTATATAAATCCAAGGTAGTGTGAAAAGTTTCTTCAACTACGGAAACCGGAGCTTCAGCTATAACCACAAAAGGATTTTGCACTGAAATAGTGAAACCATGAGATTCCAGATAATTTGTAACTTCACTTTCTAACTGCGTCTGTGCGAACTCTTTCATAACTTGTTTAAATGAAATTGGTTTAGTCTGATGATTAGCAACTTCCTCCGCTGTTAAATATAGTAAGTTAAAGTTTTTAGGAGGAATAAGAAAACCTATTGTTATTTCCATATTTTGAGGGAGAGAACCTATTTTTACTCCTTTTAATTGAGGTCCTATATAAGTTGCGGAAAAACTATTTATTGGCGATATTATAGTTAATATACTAAATAATATTATAACAGCTATAGGTACAGATAAAACACTTTTCATATTTGTTTATTACAAAAATGCTAGATATAAATATTTTCATTAGAGCTTTTACATCAGAATTTTATATGATTAAGGTTTTATAAATTAAAAGAAATTATTGACTTTGCACATTTTGTTCTTCTTCTAATTCCTCTTTTGCTACTTCCTCTAAAGGCTTATGTTTAGGTTCTGGTACAAAGAAATACGTTAGTACTGCACCAATAATGCTTACTATTGCTAGCATTATCAAAATATTCTTAATACCTATTGATGCTAATAACAATGGGAATAGATAGGTTGTTATAGCTGCTCCTAATTTACCACTGGCAGCTGATATTCCATGACCAGTTGTTCTATATCTTACTGGATAAACTTCAGCTGGTATAACAAATGTAGTTGTATTAGGACCGAAGTCTATAAAGAAGTAGGATAGCGAATATATTGCAAATGCCAAAGTTGATGGTATTATAAATCCAGTTATTTTAGTTCCAGAAGTTAGAGCTATTGATGCCACAATTCCGTAAATTAAAGCCATCATTACGAAGCCTTGTAATTGAATTACTTTCCTACCTAATTTATCCATTAAAGCTACTGCTGTGAAATATCCTGGAAATCCAACTAAGAATGGTATTGCACCTAGAAATAAATCTTTAGCTAAATCTGCTTGGAACTCCGCTAATGATAAAGTTACATGAGTAGCTGGAAACGGACTACCAAAGATTGGAGCTAATACAGCAGAAGAGTATGTTCCAGTACCGTAGAATGCTATATCTAGAATAAACCACGTTCCAGCGGTTCCTATTAATAATAAACCATATTTTGCAAAGAATTCAGAAATACTAAGTCTCTTTGATATTACACGCTTATCTACATCTAATTTTGTTCCAAGTAATTCGGCAGCTTTTTTAGCTTCTTCTATGTTTCCCTTAGCAAGTAGAGAATATCTGGGAGTCTCGGGAACTTTTCTCCTTAAATAGATAACTGTAGCAGCTGGAATAGCACCAATACCTGCCATCACTCTCCATGCAATATCTGGTGGTAATGTTAAGGCTGATACAATACCTACAACTGCAGCTACTATAGATCCAATACCTTGATTAGCAAATACTAAGGATACTAATTTTCCTCTGTCCTTAACATTAGCATATTCACTCATTATAGTTGAAGATATTGGGTAATCTCCACCAATTCCAAATCCCATTAACATTCTGAATGCTATAAGTGCTGGTAAATTCCATGCTAATGCACTTAGAAAAGCGCCTAGTGTTAACAGCATAGCTTCAATACCGTAAACACTCTTTCTTCCTAATCTGTCACCCAAATAACCAAATAATAACTGACCTATAATTGCTGTCCAAATTGCTGAAGATGCTAATAAACCTGTCCAAAAGGCTGCATTATGCCCAATCAAATATTCAGTAAAACCTGGTATAATGATTCCTGCATAAGTATGTGCATACTCTATAGTGGCTATTATATAACCTATGATTAGTAGATCATATGCATCAGTAAAAAAACCCATTCCTGCAGTATACCATATCTTTATGTGATTAAAGGAAAGTTTCAAAGAATCCAACGATTTAAAGGGGTTATTTGACATCTTAACTTCAGCACTTATATCAGCCTCGCAATTTATAATCTTATCGTATAGAGCATATAGTTAACAATATAAACTATTGTTAACTATATAGTTTATATACTTACTTGACAACTAATACCGGTACATCAGCCTTACTTACAAGTGCAGATGAAACACTACCTAAAATTACCTTCTTTAAACCAGTTAAACCCCTGCTACCGGTAACTATCATATTACAGTTAATTTTTTTGCAGTATTCTATTATTGCTGAAGAAACATCTGGGCTTTCTAATATTTCTGTAGTCACTTTATACCCTTCTAAATCCTTCAAAACTTGTTTCTGTTTTTCTTCAGCTTCCTCTCGTTCTTGAATAATCTTTTGTTCCGGTGATTTAGGAGCTTCCTTAACCACAGTAACTAGATATATTTCATCCTCCTTCCTTAACAGATTGAGTATAAAAAATAATGCCTTTTTTGAATTATCTGATCCATCATAAGCTACTAGGATTTTCACAATATAGAATATGGCGAACAAGTATATATCCTTAAAATTGAAAAAACTAAAAACTGTTTAACCGAACAATGGGACTTTACTTCTTTTTGGTGGTCTAGGAATTAAAGGTGTCATTAATGCCGACAGTAAACCAAAGATGGAGACTATTAGAAGTGCTTCTACTAAGCCGTAAACATTACTAAGAAAACCTACTATTAGAGGGCCAATAGCTCCTCCACCTGTAACACCTATTCCCCAAACTAGTGCATTTGCTAATCCAGTTGAATTTCTAGGTACTAAGTCGCTTGTTAATGATAAAGTTAATGGAAAGTTACTATATGTGAAGAAACCAAATAAAGGTAGCCACAGGAGATTGTGGGTATAGATGAACAGTAAAAATGATATAACTGCACCGCCTGTTGAAACACCTTGCAATAGTCTTCTTCCAGCTATATCTGAGAGGTACCCAAGTAACGGCTGGCCTATAATTGCTGCAGCTAATATTCCAGTAATTACTAGACCTAAATATGAATTATAAGAAAAACCTAAAAGTTGTAAAAGTATAATAGTTAAAAATTGTGACACTCCTTGAGTAAATATACTTCTAAAGAGAGATATAATTGTCAGTATACTTACGACATATATTGGGGTCCTAGCAGAGGTCTTGTTACTATCTTTTTTATCATCAGTAAATGTTAATTTTATTATTAGACTTGGAAAAGAAAATATCATAGAAATGATACCTATAATGATCATGTCAAGTGACATGTTCTCCTTCAATGCGTCGAAGAGAAATAGTGTAATATACGGATATAATGATCTGCCAGCACTTCCCATAGCTCCATTTATACCTAATGCTATGCCCCCACTTCCTTGATAGGTTAAGGCCAATGCTGAAGCACCTAGTGGATGATAAAAAGCTGAGGCAACACCAGAAATTACTACTGATAGTATTATTATAGGTAAATTATCGCCCTTAATTCCTAAGCCTAGTATTATTAATCCAAGTCCCCATAATATAATTCCTAAACTCATTGCTTGTAATGGTTTTCCAGTTTTATCAGCTATATAGCTAACAAATGGTGATGCTAAAGCGCTTAATGCAAAGAAAATTGTTCCTAATAAACCCACAAGTAGATTTGAAAAACCTAAGTATTTTACCATAAAACCATAGACAGTTGGCAAAACCCAGGTATTTCCATCATTTATAAAATGAGATATTGAAGTAGTAAAAAGGACTTTTGTTTTCACATGAAAAAGTTAGGATATGAACAATTTAAGTTTGACTCGTTAAAACTTTTTCTTTCTTCAACTTCTCAATGTATTCATCAATACTAATCAATTCGTTGTTATCGTCAACTACATAAGTTCCAGCTAATCCTTTTCTAGCTTTTGCAATGTACCATACTGTTGCTGATAGAAGTATTACTAAAATTGATAGACTCTGAAATACATCGGGTGTTTGGAATGATAAAATTACACCAGTAGTATTTATTAATGTAGCTGATATTGGAATTATTAAAACTGGCAGTGATAAAGAATTAATCCTCCAATAGAATACTGGAACACCAAAACCGTCTATTATCCTTCCAGCTAGCCAAAAGACACTTGTTACAACACTAATCTCGTTAAAGGCATTTTGAACTGATCCTGTTATAATTATCGAAAATATTGTAAATAAAGCTGATAGAATTCCTACGAACATAGTTGCCATAATAGGTTCTTGTGTCCTATTAGTTTTTTCGAATAATTTAGGCATAGCTTTTTCTCTAGCTAAATTAAATAGAACCCTAGCACTGCCTACAGTTGTACCTATATTAGACGCTAATAAACTATTTATTGACATTAGCAATCCGATCATCACTATAGGAAGCCCAAATGCAAATAACTCTTGAATAAGTGGTTGATTAGAATTTTCTAAACTTGTTAAAGAACCGTTCCATAGAGCGACTAAACCATAAGTACCAGCTAGTATTGCAGAACCACCAATTACTAAAGACAACCACATACCAAATGTTATTGTTTTTCTAGGTACTTTAGATTCTTCACCTAAATATGTTGATGCACCAGCACCAGATATACTTACAATAGATAATATCATAGCAGTACCTATAGCGCTTAATGATGCACCAGAAGGACTAAAATAAGATAAATTAAAGCCCTTAGTTGCTACGGCATAAATAAACATTGCGTAAAGCATAATAACTTCTAACGTAGCACTTACACTAACTATTTTACCTAACAAACTTCTTATATGAGTCGTAAATGAGATTATTGTTGGATAAAGTAAACCTAAAGCAATAAATAAGTATAATATGTAAGCGGGGATAGTAACATTAACTATTTGTGAATAAGTTTGAACGAGTAAATATATCGCTAAAGCGTTTACTGCATTTAGAGCTGAATAAGCTATAACTTCAATAACAGCCTCATAATAGGCAAGAGTTTTCTTTCTCCATGCTGCTGCACCATATGTGTAATATCCTCCAGCCGAGGCTATTTTTGATGAATACCTTGTAAGTGTGTAAATCCATAATGCACTACCAATTAGAGCTAAAACTGTAGCAAAAACTACTGCCTTACCAGCATAAGTAATTGCGGCTGTTGTAGTAGAAACTACACTACCTAATGGTGCAGTAACTGCCATAGCTTGACCATAAGCTTCTCTTATACTCAAAGATCCTTTAGCAAGTCCCATCTAATCTCCCTATAAGCTTTTCTGTCCTAAATATTTTTAAAATTATCCTTAGTTATTCAAGGAACTTTCAGCAAAGCTTATAGGGAGAACTCGTTAAAAAATATTAAATAGGCTTATAGGGAAAAAAGAAATTATTCAAAAATATGTGAGGAGAAACTGATCAATAATAAATAAAAATATTTATATTCTCATATTAATTAAGCCTTACTTATAAGCTCTATACATTTTGCAACTGAAGTTTTCAGTTCTTCGAACCTAATTCTTACCTCTGGTGGAAAGGGCTTTTTAGGTTTTATTGAATTTAAAAGTTCTAAAGAAGAATTTAAAAGTGATTTGGCTTCATTCTCATTAAAAATTAATTTTTTATATGCCTCTTTTATTTTCTTAACTGCATCGTTCCATATTTTTAGATCTTCCTCAGTAATTTCACCATCTTTTATTAGAAAAGTATGCATATCATCATTTACTAATGGTATATCATTATCTATTACTTTCCAAAGTATCGAAATAACTTCCTCTTTCATCAACTAAAAATAACTAATTAAGCTTTATTAGAGTTATCTTTAATGTTAATTTATGATAAATGAAATTTTAGGATACATAACGACTATTTTAGCTGGATCAGCAATAGTACTTGGAGGCATTGTAGAGGGATATGGCTATGGATTATCTTTAGGAACTAATTGGCCTTATACTAATAATATGGTAGAACTAGCTGGAAAAGGAGACCCAGAAGCTATACATAGAATTGTAGCTACATTAGTAGGAATATTTTCCCTAATACTCCTCATTATAGATTTCAACACAATAACTATTGTTGGTTTTATTAGTATTGTTGCTACTGCCCTTTTAGGGATGGCTACCTTGTACGTACTTGCTGGTAAATTACCTTCAATATTTCAAGGTTTTCATGATATAGCGGCTTATACAACATTCATTACTTATCTTATTTTAGCAACTGATTACATATCTCCATCAAAATATATTGGATTTCTTATAAATGCAATAACTCCTCCTCATTTTCTTTATTTTGTAATATTTATGGGCGGTGTTGTTACTGGAACTAGAAGAATGAAATTAAGTATTGGTGATGTTAGAAAACCTAAGAATAGACTTCAATGGGCATGGGTTATCCATGGTATAGTAGCTGCTATATTTTTCATAGCATTAATTATTCTAAGATACTGGATACCATTAGTATTTGCACTTATAGAAAGTGCAGTAGGATTATGGACTTATTATCAAATAAACAAAAATCCCACTAAACCTGGGGCTGTAATAGGTTTACATCAGTTATTTTCTCTCGCTGTAGTAGTATCACTAATATTTTTCAGCTGAGGTGCATGAAATCACAGCTCATTTGTGTGAAACTCATCATCTAAATTTTTTATCTCTAATCCTCCTTTTGAATCTGGCGTTAAATTATAGTACCTATAAAGAAGTTCTGCTACAGCCTCATATAATAATTCATTTATTGTAGTTCTATTAGAGTTTAAACTAGAAGAAGTAAATCTCCACGGTCTCCCTTGTAAAACTTTCGCTATCAAT
Source organism: Sulfurisphaera tokodaii str. 7 (assembly GCF_000011205.1). Taxonomy (NCBI): domain Archaea; kingdom Thermoproteati; phylum Thermoproteota; class Thermoprotei; order Sulfolobales; family Sulfolobaceae; genus Sulfurisphaera; species Sulfurisphaera tokodaii. The sequence goes on along the minus strand of NC_003106.2, from coordinate 2,359,752 downwards.
ATAATTTCTTGTTCTGGCGTTAATGACCAATCTCTTTTTGCATCCCAGAAGTACTTTAAGGTAATCATGTGTATTCCATCCGCTGAAGATTCATAGGGGCTAACACCTTGAACAAAAGCAAGAACCTTATCTACATAAATCCTATTTACATTAATCTCTTTATGCACTTTTATGCCATTTAATATTATTCTAACAATTTCTGGATCCATGCTAAAGTATATATCATGTAATGTATTAAGTATCTTGTCTTTTAATATCATAGAAGCAATAAACGTTGCTTTTACAGCAATCTCGCTAATTGGTTTTATCACCACAACTGGATAATCACCAAGTTTCTCATTTTTCTTAGGAGATACATGAACTGGGACATAACCATTTTTTATCCAAAAGTTCAATACTCTTGCATCCCCCATAAATGCTGAACCAACCCAATCCACACCCTCTTCCTTAGCACTCTCCTCTACCATATTCAACATTGTACTACCTAGACCCTTATCCTGGAGTTCTTGAACTACAGCTATTCGGACTATTCTCCATCCCTTCATTTTGCCGAAGTCTCTAAGCCTTACGTGTTTTATTAATCTATCCGGTATTAGATCTCCATCAAAAGTACCACCTTTTAATGCTAAATCGATAAGACTATCTGGCAAGTCACCTTCTTGAGCTATTTGTACTACACCAATATATTTACCGTCTAATGTGCTCAAAGTCTTAATTTTATGGTGAACTCCGTCAGCCATTATCATTAAATCGTTAGGATTATTCCTATAATGTGCAGTGACAAGTATACCATATATTTGTCTTAATTTATGATCATCGTTAAAGATTTCTTCAACATTTGCTGATTCGTATATCACGTGGCTTACATTTTGTGGAGGTTCATCGGGTTCTGCATCAAGAAGAAGTGTATCATATAACCATTTTTCTACTGGATCTCCTTCCGCATATCTAAGTGGTTTGATGAGCTCTTGCCACATTACAGAAACTTTTCTCGTAGTAAGAATTCTCTTTAAGTATCTTAGAAACGCCTTACCAGAACCTTCATAACCATGTACTGTAGTAACTAGTACTACTTTCTTCCACGTTTTGATTGCTGAATCTATGTATCCAATACCTATAGCTGCAGCTTCATCAACAACTAAAAGATCTCCTTCATCTTCTAGCGTTGCCTCTGGAATTTCATAATAAACTTTGAAATTTGAACCTTCTATGGATAGTGGGTAACCGTATATTGAGTCTTTACTCTTATAGGGAATTGATAATGCATCTAATCCTTTTTTAAGAAAAAGCATTAGTTGGGAAATACTAGTTGATGATGGGGCAGTTACAACTACTTTAAATTTCTTCTTTTTTTCTATTTTTGAAATTAATCCAGCTAGCCCTAAACCTGTTACTGCACTCTTTCCTCTACCCCTAGCCGATGTTATTACGAAAACTTTCTTTCCCCCACCCCTAATGGTATTAAAACTTTCTAGGACTTTGTTCTGATCTTTACTCATACAAAGTTTATGTAATTCTAAAGGCATAGAGAATTTCTTAGGAATTTGAGGTGAGGGTTTTTCTTTAACCTCTCCATTAAATGGTTTTGCTATATAATCAGAATTAATAATCATAAAAATTCCTTGATGTTCATTAAGTTTTCTTAAAAACCTCTTCTCATATACATCTCGTATATTTCCGTTCTTAATTATAGAATTTCTAAACAATTTATGTTCTATTAAATTATCAGTGTATAATATACCTATTCCTCCACCTCTCACTAAATCAATTAACCTTCCTATATAATTTGGTTCGAAGTTATCGATCAGATCTAGAATTACAACATCGAAAGTTGATCCTAAATATCTATCTGATGATGAATAATCTATATCTAGAACGTCTACTAAATTACGAATTTCATTAAGTCTATCTTTTGCCCCTTTAACCCATGGATGGAATGCATAGGCAATAGAGGGTTTTGAGTTAATTTTTAGGTAAAGCTGTAAAATTTCTTTTACATGATTTAGATAATTCTTATCTTGAATAAACACTAAATTTCTATAGTATCTTTTAATACCATCAACGATACTATTTTCAAGAAGTTTAAAGAATTCTTGTTTGTCCATTAGTCATAGTTTGTATTTCTTCCTTAAAGCTTCTTCTACATCAATATTAGCAAGATTTGCTATTGAAAAAGCCCAGGCTATTACATCAGCCAACTCCTCTTCGATCGAATCCTTGTTGTTAGAGAGCAAGGCTTCAGCTAATTCTCCAATTTCTTCAACTAGCCATGTAAATGTTGCATATACTCCTCTTTCTGAATCTTTCTTAAAATACATTTCTTTTAATTTTTCTTGCACGTATTTAACCTCCAATTCCTAACTCCCTCTTTAATAATCTAATGTCATCTTTATCAATTTTTATATTCATTTTCATCTTTTGATTAAAATTGGCATCAACAAAATATACTTCTATCTCGCCTTTTTCAGAAATACTTTGTACGAATTTTTTACTTACGAAATACTCTAAATACAGTGGGTTTGACGGATCGTCATAAATTATATTCCTTAACACGACTTCTCCTTCCTCTCTATCGATTTCAAAATCTATATTAACATCTGTCCTCTTTGGCAAATCCTCTGTCATGCATATCACATACTCATCACAACACACCATGCAAGTTCCTTCCTTCAGTTGTGATTTTACATAATCTGGTATTTTCATTATACATGATGATTTATTTATTTCATTAAAAAAGTTATACTGATGAAAGTAGCTTATGGAAAGAAAGTCGTCGCTACGCAAAATTATATAGCAAGCTATGTAGGTGCAAAAGTTTTAGAGAATGGTGGGAATGCTTTTGACGCTGCAATAGCTATAAGCGCAACTTTATCAGTAGTTTTACCATATACAAGCGGATTAGGTGGTGATGGGTTTTTATTAGCAAAGACTCCAGAAGGAATAATAGCCTATAACGGATCTGGATGGGCACCTAAAGGTTTAAATGTAGAAAAAATACCTTCACCTAGACATCCCTCTACAGTAGTCGTACCGGGATTAGTGGATCTATGGAATTTTTTAATTGAAAGATATACCAGTATGAGTACCTATGAGCTATTAAAACCAGCAATAAGCCTAGCTACTAATGGATTTTATGTAAGTAAATCCCTTTACAAAGCTATAAAGAACTCGTCTAATATGCCAGAAAGTTGGATTAAAACTTATGGTAACCTTAACGCTGGCGATAAAGTTAAATTAAATGAAATGGGGCAAGTTTTAAAGATTATTGCTAAAGATCCCAGAGAGTTTTACGAAGGAAAAATTACTGAAGAAATTGTTTCTGGGTTAAGGAAACAAGGCGTTAACGTGGATTTTTCAGATTTTGCTAACTTTAAGGGAGAAGAAGTGAAACCCTTAAAAACTACCTATAAAGATTACACATTATACGAACTACCTCCAAATACTCAAGGGATCTCGACACTCCAGGCACTTAAATTAGCAGAATTAAGTAATGTTAATAAGTTCCCTTATGATGATGAGAAGAGAATAAATGAACATGTTAAAATATATGGTATAGTATATAGTGACAGAAATAACTATATAGCAGATCCGAGATTTTACCCATTAGATGTTGATTTACTAGATGAAAGATATCTTAGGAATAGAATGAAAGAATTCAGAGTAATGATAGAAAAAATGAATACACAGGATACAACTTTCTTTGTGGTTTCTGATGGGGAGAATGAAATAGGATTTATACAAAGTTTATTCTTTGCATTTGGTTCTGGTATAGTTGTTAAGGACATTCCATTTAATAATAGAGGGTTTGGATTTACTGAAGGAAGAAATAAACCAGAACCTAGGAAAAGACCTTTGCATACTCTTTCTATTCTGATGGCTGAAAAGGAGGATGAGAATTTGATAATAGGATGTGCTGGAGGCGATTTGAGACCGCAGATTCATTCTCAAGTTTTTGAATATTATGCTGATTATGGGTTAGAAATTGATGAAGCGATAGATGCTCCAAGGTTTATGTTTCTAGGAAGCAGAATAGTAGCTGAGAAGAGATTAAAAACAAAACATGAACAGCTTGATTACTATTCCCCAGAAGTTGGAGTTGTTCAAGCACTCAAAAGTAACAAAAAATACAATATTGCTGTAGCTGATCCTAGAAGTGAAGGGATTGCTTTAGTCGCTAATTAACTTTTTAATATCACATCCTACTTCCTTATAAGCTAAAATTACGGCACCTATTTCTGGTGATCTCTTTCCTAAATCACTTATTATTCCTTCTTTTTCTAGGTATAATGTAAAAAACTTATGATAAATATTAGATCTGAACATCCCTCCTTTCAAATAAACTTTATTAGTACCAATCTTTCTAGCAAGATATACCGCTTGGCTGGCTAATAATTCTGCGCCTTGTTTTAATATGTCCATCGCAACTGTATCACCTTCATTAGCTGCCTCATCTACAGCTTTAGCGATAGAAGCTACCAAATCTATTTGACAACTACTAGTATAAGACCACATAACAAGCTCATCTAGATCTTTTACATTTATCGTTTTAAGTACCTTATTATATAATATGGTCTTATTTTCGAGACCGTCCATCATTTTTAAAACTTTTCTTAATGCCTTTCTTCCAACCCAGTAAGCAGAACCGTCATCTGACAATAACCAACCCCTACCACCAACTCTTAGAAATTCCTTCCCATTATACCCTTCCACTACGCTCCCAGTACCAGCAATTACTACTACTCCGGGCTCTCCTAAGGTCTCTGCGAACAGTGCAATAACACCGTCATGCTGAATAATTACTTTAGGGGCTATTAATGAAGCTAGGGGTGTAAAATTTTCCCAATCGAATTTAGAATCAAGACCAGCCACACCCATACCTACTACATCAGCTTCACCTTTTGCAGCTATTTTTACTGCTTCTTTTATATTCTCAATAGCTCTTGTAAGTCCTACATTGTGATAATTTCCAGGCCCAGAAGAACCTTCTCCTATAAAGTTACCTTCACAATCGTATGCGACCGCTTTAGTTTTAGTACCTCCTGCATCAACACCAACTATAATCATCATGAAAAAACTTTTTACTTAATAATTATTAAACATTATGATGAGAATTTTAATATTAGGTATCGATGGTTATCTTGGATGGCCTTTAGCGTTACGCTTAGCTAAAAGAGGCCATGAAGTAATTGGAATAGACAATCTTTCTACAAGGAGATTCTCAGAAGAGGTAGGATCGGATTCCGCATTTCCATTACCTAAACCAGAAGATAGAGTGAGAGAAGCAAAAAGACATTTAGATGTTGACATAACTTTTTATAAAGGAGACGTGACTGATTACAATTTTTTAACTGAAATTATGAAAAAACATAAGCCAGACGCAATAGTGCACTTTGCTGAGCAGAGATCTGCTCCCTATTCTATGAAAGATAGGGACCATGCAGTTTATACAGTTGTTAATAACGAAGTGAGTACTCTTAACGTAATTTATGCTGTTAAGCAAATAGATCCTACAATTCATATACTAAAGATGGGTACAATGGGTGAATATGGTACACCTAACTTTGACATACCAGAAAGTATTTATGTCGAAGCAATAGTTAACGGTAAAAAAGATAAGATAATAGTTCCTAGAAAAGCTGGTTCTGTATATCATTGGACTAAAGTACATGATACTGATTTCTTACTTTACTTCCATGAAATTTGGGGATTAACAGTAACAGATATAATGCAAGGTCCAGTATATGGAACTAGAACTGAAGAGATTGTTGATGAGAGTTTAAGGACAAGATTTGATTTTGACGAAACTTGGGGAACAGTAGTGAATAGATTTTGTGTACAAGCGATTTTAGGAATTCCTTTAACGGTATACGGAAAGGGTGGACAAACTAGAGGTTTTATATCCCTAGAAGATAGTATGGAAGCTTTAACACTTCTCTTAGAACATCCACCAAATCATGGTGAATATAGAGTAGCTAACCAATTTGCTGAGATTTATAGTGTAAGAAAAATTGCTGAAATGGTGAAAAATGCTGGTGAAGAGCTCGGTCTAAAAGTAGAAATAGGACCATTACCGAATCCCAGAGTAGAGGCTGAGGAACATTATTATAACCCAGAAAGAAAAGTATTACCGTCACTTGGGTTTTACCCAAAGAAGAATCTAAAAGATGAGCTAAAGAATATGATAAAAGATTTATTACCATATAGAGAGAGATTAGAAAGATACAAAGACGCTATATTACCAAAAACTAAATGGAGAATGTAGTAGTTAAATTTTTATAAGAATACATTAATGCATCATAATAACTTTGAGGATCACCTACATTCAACCATTTTTCTTTTTCTAGTTTAATGGCATAAACTTCTCCGCCATCCTCAATTATTTTCTGAATACCATATGTTAATTCCAATTCATTATTTTCTTCAACTGTTATCCTTTTTAAACTTTGAAATATTTTAGGAGAAAAGACATATACTGCAGATATTCCTAGATTACTTTTAGGTTCTAAAGGTTTTTCTTCAGCTTGTGTAACAATGTATAACTTATGGCCCATATACTCTCCTTTTTCTTTTACCGAAACTATACCGTATCTTTTAGGATTACTAACTTCTCTAACTAGAAGGATAGCATCAGGCTTTATTTCTTCAAACAACGAATTTGCTTCTCTATAACCCCCAGTTAACACACCATCATCAGCATGGACGAAAAAGGGATCATTATTTGAGAAGTCTTCAGCCCTTAATACAGCATCGCCAAAGCCTTTAGGTTCTGGTTGGAAAACAAAAGTTACCCCCCTTTCGAAAAGATAATCCATTAAAAGTTTTCCATGTTTTCCCACAACAATACAAAATTTCTTTACTCCAACTTCTTGAAGGGAATCCATTATTAAATCAATCACTGGTCTCATTACAATCTTTCCTTCTTCATTTCTAAATAAGGGTAGTAATGCTTTGGGCAAGACTGAAGTTATATATTTCATCCTACTTCCTTTACCTGCAGCAGTAATTACAGCTTTATTTACCATATTTCATCACGTTTTTTAAATCTGCCTTCTTTAATGCTTTAAATATTGAGGCAGCAATATAAGTATTTACTAATGGGGCAAAATCAGTAACGTAAAAACTGAAAAGTGTGTGATTACCAAGAAAATATACTGCTACAAATGCTAACCACATTATCCATGCAGACATCGTAAGTGTTATCAATTTTGTATCCTTTAGAATAAAGGCTAATGGAGTAGTTCCTACCCATAACCACATCAAAATGGGATTAGTAGATGCGTAGAAATTATAACCTAGATAAAATGGATGAACATCTAAGAACCAGTCCCATGGGGCGGATATTTGGGTTACAGCAGAGAGAGCAATATGACCGTTTGTTGAATCCCAACCTAACATATATAGGAAGGAATTATGAAACCATCCATCTAAACCACCGAAATAAATCATAATTGGAACAGAAAGTATTGCATAAGTTGCAGCTGGTATCCCTATGCCGTATATAGCCCTTTGAATAGGATTTTTCCTTAACTCTCCGACATAGAAAAGAAATGGTAAGAGTAGAGGAAATGCGCTCTCTTTTGAAGCAAACGCTAAGCCTAAGGCTATTGATGCCCATAAAAGTCTATTATCTGAAAGGAGTAGATAGACTGCCAATAACGAGAAGAAACCAACATAAACATCTAATATTGCTATTCCATGAATTACCCAAATGTTGGGAGATAACATTATTAGAGCTGCTGATACAAGACCTGCTACATTACCCCATAAATCACTACCCACTAATTTTCTAGTTAAGAGATAAGCAACTATTACAGTTAGATCACCCATTATCCAACTCGGTATTCTCCAAGCTAATGGTTTATAACCTAGAAGAAGGATGAAAATATCCATAAAGTATTTTCCTAATGGAGGATGTTCTGGATTAATATAAGTTTGAATGTTCTGTTCGTTTGAATATGGAAAATACATTGGCGGCGTTACGTGGAATATTAGTTTTAATATATTATATGCTGCTGTAGGATACCATACTTCATCTCCAATATAACCTTGAACCGGACCAAATGTAATTACAGTATAATACGTGTAGATAGCTAAGGCTACAACAAGAATTATAACTGATATAAGAGTAATTTTATTCATTAAAAAAACGTTTATTCCAACATTTTTAAAACTTCTCCAACTTTTTTCCTTTCATGAACTAGTGCTGAGATTGCTCTAGCCATTTTATCTGGTTCTTTTGCTTGCCAAAGATTTCTTCCAACAGTAATACCAGATGCACCAGCTTCAATAGCATCATTAAGCATTGAAAGAAATTCTTCATCATTTTTAGTCTTAGGACCTCCCCTAATTAAAATAGGGGCAAATGCTACATCAATAACCTTCTTAAAACTCTCCTTATCACCAGTATAATCAACTTTTAAGATATCAGCACCTATTTCTGACGCTAAGCGTGTTACATATTTAACCAATTCTGGATCCTTTATCGAATCTGGATTATCTGGTGAAACATATAACGGTTCAATTATAAATGGTATACCGTAATCATTTGCCTCTCTTCTGAGCATTGCTAACGTATCTAAATTAACTCCTTCAACTTGGTCTTCACCATAACCTACTACTAAATATGTCACTACTGCATCGGCGCCAGCTTCAATAGCATCTCTTATACTGTATACTGCGGAATAATATCCGCTTTCATACTTTTTGTATTGCTGCCTCCAAACATTTGCAGTATCTAATCTTGCAATTAGCATAGGTGAGGATCTCGAGAAAAAGTTTTCTTTAACAAGTTTAACCATAGCTGGTGTCATTTGTAATGCGTCTGGTCCGTTGGACGCTATTTTCTTTACGACGTCTACAACTTTTTCAATTCCTTTTAGTGGACCCATTACAAGTCCGTGATCTAAAGCAACTACAAATGCCTTTCCGTGTTCAAAAAGCCTCCTCATTCTTATTTCTAAACCAACCATCAATGTATAACTTACATTCCTACATAAGAATTTTTCTTAGCTCCTTTATTGCAGATCTTATGAAATTTCTTGCATAAGAGCTAAACAAATAGTTTATACTAATATATAGGATAGAAGCTAATAATCCATATTCTATCATATTAATATAGGAAACAAAGTTTAGCTGTAGGAAAATAAATGAGATTAAACCACCAGAGAGTATAGATACGATAATATCTCGTTTGGGGATTTTGAAGTTGTATTCCTTTTTAGAGATAGAGTAGGAAGTAAGAAGTAACCAAACAGAGTTTATGAGGACTCCCAATGACATTCCAATAGCTATAATGTATGGTGGGAAGCTTCTCAGAATAAAAACAGATATCATAGATACTACTACACCAATAATACTAAATGTGATATTAGTAACGTTTAATTTTGCAGTAATACCTTTAAACGGGTTTTCTGACTCTTCTAAGCCTAATGCTTTATCTTTCATTACTATAGAGTAATAGAATATTGAATATATTCCTCTCATATAATTAGAAAGGGACAAGACAATCAAAGCGTATATGGCTGTGAGGTAATCTCTCCTTATATGGAAAAGTAATGCATGACCTTCACTTACTACTACAACAAGCCATAAAGTTGATATTAAAAAGTATAGTCTCAAAGAAGTAGTTATAATGCTAGGGTCCTTAGTTTCTCCAAGCTTTGCAATTAACCCGTCATAAAGAGCATAAGACCACGAAACTACATTAGCAATTATTAAGGCTGACTCAAAATATGCGATTGGAATATCGTTATGAAGTATAACAATTGTCAACCATACGATTGTTGCCTCTAAAATGAGCTGTAAATAATAAATTATTGTAACTATAGATTTTTTAACAGTTATGATAGCTGTCTTTATGTCAAATTTTAAGTTAGCTTTTATTCTAAAACTACTTAAGAGTGCTTGAGTAATATATCCTGCAAGATATGCGTAAATTACTCCTAGTATAGATAGGTGAAATGCATAGAAAGCTACTAAAACTATTATAACTCTAACTACCTGGAAGGCAATAGTAATTGTCCCTATTACTAAAGGGGTTTTACCCCTGGCTATGGCATAAACTATTCGATAAACATAAAATGAGACTATCAAGAGAGAAGCCATATAAAAAGCAAAATAATCTGGGTAATTTACAGCTGATACTAAATAAGGAACTAGAAAAATGTAAATTGTAGCACTTATTGCACCAAATAAGAAATTAAAGAAAAGTATTCCTCCTACCGGTTTATTTTCACTTGCATACCTTGAGGTTAATGTGGAGAAAATATCAGCAGGTATTGTAAAATATCCCAAAACTAAAACGTATAATGATTGCCAAGAGGCAAAAACCACTTCACCATTAGGCAAAGAACTGAGATACTTTGCTACTAAATAAGTAAAGATAAATGAAAGGGGTGAAGTTATAATACGTAAGAATAAATTTCTTACGCCAGTATAAACTAGTCTAACCTCTTGCTGTTTTTCTGTCATTCATGCAAACAGAATAAGTAGTACTTTAAATGTTTTATCAAATCTTTACACCCACACTCTACATTAATGTTTTTATATTTTGTTGGTTCCACATATGGTAGATTTAAACACTCTGAAGAATTATATATTTGGATTACTAAATCATTAAATTTTATTTTCCTATCTTTACTAATTTTCAAAAGAATCTCATACCATTCCTTTGGAATACTAATTTTCATATTAGATAGAATAGTGAAAAAAGTTTAATATTCACCCATTGTTTCAAACATATCATCAATAGCCCTTGTAATATCTCTAATAGATATAATGCCTTTCAAATTACCTTTATCATCAACAACCGGTAAATGCCTTATATTGAATTGCCTCATTAATGCTAAGGCTCCAGTTATTGGTGAATCTTCTCTAATTGTTATTAATGAAGCCGTCATAAACTCTTCAGCTTTAGTTTCTAAACTCTTACCTTTACCTATTGCTTTTACTATGTCTCTTTCAGTAATTATACCAACCGGTTTATTCCCATCCACAACTATAACAGATCCTATATTTTTCTCGGTCATGACTTTAGCTATGTCATTTAACTTAGCATCTTTTGTAACTGATATGACTTGGGTTTTCATATATTCTTTTACTATTTCTTCCTCCATAGTATAATATTTGATAAAGAGATTAAAAAGAATAACTTATGCAAAACCTTAAAGCAAATGTGAAACTTTGGAAAAGTTTTTAAACGCATAATGTAAATAAAAGTTTGAAATGATTTGGGAAGTAACTAAATTAAGAATAAGTATGATACTCTCAGCAATTGCAATATTAGTTCTAGGTTTCGCATTAATCTACGGCATATTAGGCTACTTCTTCGGCTTCTCTAATGCACCATTACTTATTACTGGAGCTTTAGCGTTTGTAACAATATTTACAATACTTCAATGGTTATTCGGGCCAGCTTTAATAAAATCAATTTATCATCTTACTGAAGTAGACCCTACTGATCCACAATATGGATGGGTTTATAATCTCGTTCAAGAGGTCGCTATGTATAATAGAATGAATACACCAAAAGTTTACATAGCTAATGTACCATTTCCAAACGCTTTTGCCTTCGAAAGCCCTATTTATGGTAAGAACATGGCAATTACATTGCCTTTATTAAGAATGTTAACTCCGGAAGAAGTAAAAGCAGTTATAGGTCATGAGATAGGTCACCTTAGACATAAAGATACAGAATTACTTTTGGCAGTGGGGCTTATTCCAACTCTACTCTACTGGATAGGTTACGGATTATGGTGGGGTGGACTGCTTGGTGGAGGTGGAGGAGGTAGAAACGATAATTCTGGAATCCTATTCTTAATCGGAATAGCATTAATAGCATTCAGCTTCCTGTTTAATCTATTTGTACTCTTCCTTAATAGAATGAGAGAAGCATACGCTGACGTTAACTCTGCAATAACAGTCCCTAATGGTGCTAAGAATTTGCAAACAGCATTAGCTAAAATCGTATTATCCACAGATCCAGATATAATTGAAAGGTATAAGAAAAAATATGGACAAATAGGAAGTATGCTATTATTCTCTGGTTTTCAAATAAACGAAGATATACCAGCTTATAAAGTTCAAGAATTAGTAGAATATTGGAGAAATATAAAGGTAAGCCCATTTGCAGACATCTTTAGCGATCATCCACACCCAGCAAAAAGAATACAATTATTAGAAAAACTTACTCATACTCAATAGTTGCTGGGGGTTTTGTAGTTATATCATAAACAACTTCCTTGATTTTTTTATCATTAATTTCATTTGCTATTTTTTCAAGGATATTCCAATTTATCTTAGCAAAATCTGCTGTCATAAAATCTTGTGTATTTACAGCTCTAATTCCTATGGTATAAATACCCTCCGGGTTTTTATCCTTTATCTTAACGACCACATGAGTTATATTATAACTTGTAAGTTTTTCCATAATTTCTCTTAAGCTCTCGTAATCTTTCCTGCATTCAATACCAGCTATATTACCATAAGCCCTTACATCACCTTTAACTCCAGTAGCTAATGTTTTGTATACCTTAACATCACATCCTACCTCATTACTTAACTCTTTATTATACTCTGCAGCAGAGTCAAAAATGACTGCAAAATACTGAGAGAGGTTTAATTCAGATAAGTTCTTTTCCACAGTAGTAGTTACTTTCCTCAAGATTTCGAGCTTTTCTCTAGTTAACTTACCTACAACTCTAACAAGTAGTCCTGGACCTGGAAAAGGTTGCCTATTATATATATCCCTAGGTAAACCTAAGTATTTTGCTAATGCCCTAACCTCATCTTTATATAAATCAGCTAAAGGCTCAACAACTTTAAATCCCCATTCTTTTTCAGTATCTATACCTAACTGTACTAGAACATTATGCTGTGTTTTTATACCTCCTTGGGTTTCTACCCAATCAGCAGCAATTGTTCCTTGTATTAAATATTTTGCATTGAACTCTTTTACGATTCTTGATAAAGTATCATAAAATAATTGCCTGAATTTTTTCCTTTTCTCTTCAGCATCTGACATACCCTCTAATGATGATATGAATTTTTCTCTCTCGTCAATAACTTGTAGAGGCATTAAATCTTTAAGCATATTCTTTACATTCTCAGCTTCGTTTTCTCTTAAAAAACCCGTATCTATCATAACTGGAATTACTTTATCCCCTAGAATCTTATACGATAAAACTGCGGCTGTTGTACTATCAACACCACCACTTACTGCTGCTATAGCTCTACCATCAACAATTTCCTTTAATTGAGGAGAGATTTCATCAACAAATTTTTGTGGATCAAAACTCATTGATTTAACTGACTAAAAATAAATTAATAAATTCACCTATACATTTATTTGATTAAGTAAATCCACATCAATATAACGTTTAAATATATTAGCTAATCTCTCAGATTGATCCTTTATTTCCTCCTCAAGACTTTTACTATTAACTTTTATACCATATAATTCATATAGAAGTTTTTTACCTCCATCAGAAAATAGAGAGCCATGAATACTATAACCTAATTTATCATCTTTTATAGCACCATCATAAACATTCACTTCCTTATATCCACGCTTAGTAATTGTTAAGATAGGCTTTTCGTTCAAATATTTTATTTTTCCTCTTCTGATTTCATAACCATTAACTTTTATATCAGACCAGCTTCTAGAAATAATTTTGTCTTTATCATATATAACTTCAATGTCGAATATCCCTAGACCCTGATATTCCTTTATAGACCCACTTTCATAACCATAAGAGTCTATAAGCTTTTTACCCATAAGTTGAAAACCACCACATATTCCTAGGACTGGTTTCTTTCTAATATGCTCAATAAAACCCTTCTCCGTTAACCATACTAGACTTTCAAACGTATTTCTACTACCAGGTATAATAACTAAGTCAACTTTAGATAATTGTGAAGGCTTTTTAATAAATTTAATATGTGCATTTGATTTATTAAATGCATAAAATTCGTTAAAATTACTCATATAAGGGTAAGCTAGTATACCTACTTCGATATCTCCTTCACCGAATTCAAATATGTTCATTGAATCTTCTTGCATTATTGGAGGTTCATCAAAATAAGGAAGATAACCTAAATATCTCATCCCAGTTTTTTCTTCAAGCCATTTTATAGCTGGGTTAAGTAACTTTTCATCTCCTCTAAACTTATTAATTATAAAACCTTTCAAGTTCCTTCTTACACTTTCTGGGAGAGTAAGATATGCACCGTAAGCTGAAGTAAATGCTCCTCCTCTATCTATATCTAGAATTAATATAACGGGAAGATTAAACTCTTTTACTAACCTTACCAGTGTTAAGTCTTTATCTATAAAATTCGGTTCAATTCCTCCAGCTGATTCAATTACAACATCTCTCCTAATATAATCCTTAATTTTCCACCATAATTCTTCTATTTTATTATAGTACTCTTCAGCTGAATATACTCCGATAGGAGTACCAAAGTAAATAACTTCTATTCCTTTACCCGCAGGCTTTAATAGAATAGGATTCATATATCTTTCTGGTTCAATTCCCTTTGCAAACGCTTGATATGCTTGGATGAAAGCTATTTCTCCATTATCCATAGTAGGAAAGCTATTTAGTGACATATTCTGTATTTTCATAGGAGTTAAATCTAGTAATTTAACGATAGCCGTTGTTACTGTCGATTTCCCAGAATCACTCATAGTAGAAGCTATAATAATTGCCACATTATAGCATAACAAGATGAAAATATTTAAAAAGATTGCCTCACAAATCTCATTCTTTACTATTATTCCCTCGACAAAAGCAACTTTAGAGGAGGTTGCTAGTGCTTCCTTTATCTCACCAATAATTATTGGAGTAATCACGGCTTTAATTGACTATTCTGTAGTATTTGTAACGTCAAAGTTTTTGGGCAATCTTGCCTTCCTCCTTCTATTACCTACTGTGGAGATTATTAGAGGTTTTCATCATCTAGACGGGTTACTTGATTTTGGAGATGCACTAATGGCTAAAGATTATAACAAGAAAATTAAGGCTTTACATGACGTAGAAGTAGGAGCTGGTGGAATAGGCTTACTGTTGGTGTATGTTTCAATTTTTCTTACCGTGTTGCTATCTATCAAAACTTTATCTTTCTATTCTTTGTTAATTGCAGAAGTTGAAAGTAGAGCTTTAGGAATCCTTTTATTAGCCATAATGCCTCCAATAGAAATAAGTTATATGGGGAAGATTTTTCATAAGAATCTAAATAATAAATGGAAAATACTGTCAATTATAGTTGAGGTAGTACTTTTCGGAAATCCATACATATTAATTTCGTTCGCTATTCTATTACTCTTTTTCTACTTTCTAGGATACTCGACTCTAAAGGGGAGTTCTGGAGATTTTATAGGAGCCATAATAACTTTATCATTTCCCATATTTCTACTTATAGCGGAAAGAAGTTGCTACCTATTCTTTACCTCGCTATTCTCTTTGATTTAACCCTAGGAGAGCCTCCAGTCTACATTCATCCAGTCGTTTGGGTTGGTAAAATATCTGAGAAAATGATAGTACCTTATAAGGGCTATTTATACGGAGTCTTTGTATGGATAATTAGTGTAATACCGGTCCTAATTCTCCTTCTAATCCCGCTATATATTCCTAGCGTAATAATACAGACTATACTTCTTACTTTTTTCCTTAAGACTAGTTTTTCTATCAAAATGCTTTATGAACTGGTGAAAAAGTCTATCCCAGTTAATAGAGAAAATAGAAAGTATGCACAACAGTTAGTTAGAAGAAATGTATATGAACTCGATGATCCTCATGTAGCCTCAGCAGTTATCGAATCTTTATTTGAAAGTCTCGTTGATGGTATAACTTCACCTATTTTCTGGTTCCTTATTCTTGGCTATCCTGGTGCACTTCTACAAAGATTTTCTAATACGATGGATAGTATGGTAGGTTATAAAACACTAGAGTTACAGAAAGAGGGATGGTTTTCTGCGAAAGTTGATACTATCATGAATTATATACCTTCTAGGCTCACTGGAATCCTAATGATTATAGCTGGATACATCCTTGGATATAAGCCTAGAGATTTATATAAGACCCTTAAGAGTAGCGGGATTGAAAGTTTGAATGCCAGATACCCAATATCTTTTGCTTCATCTATATTGCATGTGAAACTTGAAAAACCAGGTTACTATTCAGTAGGCGAAGGTAATTTGCCTAAAGAAGATGACGTAAGAAGAGCATTAAGACTTTTTGTTGCAACCTTAGTACTTTATTTTACCTTAATCTCAATCATATATTATTACCTTTATGGCCTCTCCTTGCTTAGCTACCCTTACGGCCTCATTAAATTCATCTAATGGAAACCTATGGGTTATCAGTTTTTTGACATCAACTTTTCTTTCATAAATTAATTTCAGTGCTTCTTTTGTATCTTCTTCCACTGCAGCATTACTTGATATTATTGAAATTTCATTATTTAAAAGCTCACTAATATCGTAATTCAAGACTGTTCCTTTATACGGAACACCAAATAGTAATACGTATCCCCCTTTTCTTACTGAAAGTAGTCCAGATAATATAGCTGAAGGAGACCCCGAGGCTATTATTGCTACATCAGCTCCTCTACCGTCTGTTAATTTCTTAACTTCACTTGGTATATCAGTCTTTCTAGCATTTAACGAGTAGTCTGCTCCTACTTTGGTAGCATATTCAATTCTAAAATCTGATACGTCAGATGTTATAACAGTACTGGCACCATTAGCCTTAGCCATCATTACGTGTAATAAACCCATAGGTCCAGCTCCAACCACTAAGACACTATCTCCCTTATTTATTTTTACTCTTCTCTGTGCTCTCACAACAGTAGCTAATGGTTCTATAAAAGCTCCTTCATCGAAAGATACAGAGTCTGGTAAAATTAAAATTCCTCCCCTTATTACATTCCAAGCTGGTACCCTAAAGTACTCAGCAAATCCGCCAGGGTCAAGATTTGTTTTCCTATAATAAGGACACATTGTAGGACTACCGTGAGTACAATAGTAACACTCATAGCAAGGAACATGGTGGTGAGCAAATACTCTTTGTCCTGATTTTAAGAAATCTACACTAGATTCATCTATTATTCCAGCTGGCTCATGCCCTAGTATTGGCTGAGATGCTGTGTATTGTCCACAAATTTTTTCTACATCTGTACCACATAATCCGCAAGCTTTCATCTTAACTATAACATCACCTTTATCCTTAATTATAGGCTTAGGTATCTCCTTAATTACAACCTTTCCGTTCTCTAAAAGTACAGCTTTCACAAGTTGTTAGTAATGAGCTTAAAATAAATCTCTTTCTTCTTATGCGAAACTAAAAGAGATATATAGTATTTCCGCGTAACAATTATTGTGAATTTAATTATTTTCGCCATACTCCCTCTCATATTTATAGGAGATCATTTACAGTTAAGGAGATTAAAATCTTTATTTACTATACAAGGAATAAGAATATTTCTTGATAATAATGAGAGTGTAAACGCATATATAATAGGTAAAAATTTAGTAATAACTAAAGGCTTTCTAAAACTAGATAAATCCGAACAAAGAGCAATATTAGCTCACGAGATGTCACATATTGTACTTAACCATTACCTAAAGATGAAAATCTTCGTAGCTGTGGGGTTATTATTCTCATTATTTCTGTTTCAGTTTAATATTGTTCTTTCACTGATTTCTTTGATTTTGGTCTTTTTATTGCAAAAATTTATAAGTAAAAGGCAAGAGATCCAAGCTGATAGGCTTGCATATTCTATAGTTGGGGATGAACTTAAACTAGTCATTAAAAAGTATGGAGACGTAGAGTCTAGCATATTCTCTTCTCATCCAACTATAAACACGAGACTTAAGATGTTAAGTTTTTAACAATACTTTTCTCCCCCTTGTACAAATATTTATAAAATTCTCGTGTATACTTTAATTCATGTATATAGGTAAGCCGATAAAAAGAATTGAGGATTTAAGGCTTATAACTGGAAAAGGAGCATACGTTGATGATATTGAACTACCCGGAACACTATTTGTAGCATTCGTAAGAAGTAAATATCCTCATGCAAGGATTAAGGTTAAAAAAGAAGAAGGAATATTTACTGGTGAAGATATAAATCCTGGAAAAGATTTCCCTATAGCAACTAAAGAGACTACCTACGTTGGACAGCCAATAGCTATAGTTATTGCAAAAGATAGATATGAGGCTTATGATCTAATTGAATCTGTTGAAGTAGAATATGAGGAATTAGACTACGTTTTAGACCCGGAAAAAGCGTTAGAAGACAAAGTAAAGGTGCATAGTGGTTTATCTTCAAATATTTATTATCATGAAAGATGGAAAGGAGGAGACGTAGAAAAAGCATTTAAAGAAGCTGATTTAACAATTTCTGATACCTTAATCAATCAAAGGGTAATAGCTTCACCGTTAGAGACTAGAGGCGCTTTAGCTTACTTTGATGGGAATAAGCTTACATTTTACTCTTCTACGCAATCAGCTCACTATTTGAGAAGAAATCTTGTTGATTTCCTTGGATTTGAAAACATTAGGGTAATTCAGCCTGACGTTGGAGGTGCATTTGGTAGTAAAATCATTGCCCATCCAGAGGAATACGCCTTAGCTAAACTAGCACTAATGTTAAGGAAACCACTAAAATGGGTACCTACAAGAACTGAAGAATTTATATCGGCTGGACATGGTAGGGACAAAAAACTGAAGTTTGAAGTTGCTGTTAAAAAAGATGGAACAATTTTAGGAATAAGAGGTACTCTGATAGCAAACTTAGGAGCTCCTTACCCAGATGCTAATGATGATGAATCTGGAAACGTTAAGAGTACCGTAAGGATGTTACCTGGTATTTATAAGATAATCGGTGCTGATATTGATGCCTATGCAGTTCATACAAATATAACTCCTACACAATCATATAGAGGTGCTGGTAGACCAGAAGGTATATACTTTATAGAGAGAATAGTAAATATTGTAGCAGATGAATTAGGGATAGATCAGTATGAAATAAGGTTAAAGAATGCTATTGACACATTACCGTATACTAACATTTTTGGTGTTACTTATGATTCTGGAAATGTAAAGAAACTTTTAGAAATTGGGAAGAAATATTATGATGAGCTAAAGAAAGAGGATGGCTGTGTTGGTGTCTCTTCATATATTGAAATAACTGCTTTTGGACCTTGGGAAGTTGCCAGAATTTCTGTTAAATATGATGGTAAAATTACATTAGTTACAGGTACTGGTCCTCACGGTCAAGGAGATGCAACTGCATTTGCTCAAATTGCAGCTGACGTACTGGAGTTACCAATTGAAAAGATTGAAGTTAGATGGGGTGATACGGAAATAATTGAAGATGGTATTGGAACATGGGGAAGTAGGACTGTAACTATAGGTGGTTCAGCAGTTTTATTAGCTTCTCAAAAGCTTAAGGATAAATTAATTGAAATCGGTGCTAAAATACTAAATGCTGACAAAGAGGAGGTTGAGTATAAAGAAGGAAATGTCACACATAAGAAGAACGGTAATAAAGTTACTTTTAACGAAATCGTAAAGAATGCTTTTAAGATGGGAGAAAGTCTGGATACAACAGCTATTTATAATGTTAAGCAACCTCCCACCACTCCCTATGGTGTGCATTTGGCTCTAGTTAAGGTAGATGGGACAGGAAAAGTATTTGTAAAGAAATATGTTGCAGTTGATGATGTAGGAACTGTTATTAACCCTTTACTTGCTGAAGGACAAGCTATAGGTGGCATTGTACAAGGGATGGCACAAGCGTTATTAGAGGGAGCTTTCTTTGATGAAAATGGACAATTATTAACTACTAATTTTCAAGACTACCCTATACCTACAGCAGTAGAAATACCCGAGAAGATAGATTGGTATTATGAGATTTTAGGAAAATCTCCTCATCCTACGGGGAGCAAAGGGATTGGAGAAGCTGGTGCAATAGCAGCTACACCGACAATAATAAATGCTGTGGAACAATGTATTAAAAAGAGAATAACTAAAATGCCGGTTAAATTTGAGGAGTTGGTTAGTTAATGCAGAGACATTTTTTATCTGAAAAAGATAGTAAAAAACTAATCTCTGAAATAAAAAATAAATATGGAATTAATATTGAAGGAAGAATTGAAATTGGAAAGGAGAAAAAGGAAGTATACTACTTTATTGATGGTTTACTCTCGTTTTTTTCAGAAGAATTGATTCCTACACTTTGTTTTATAAGAAAATATAATTTACAACTCCCTTCTGTAACGGTTGATGAAGGTGCAGTAAAGCATATTATAAATGGTGCTGATCTTTTTGTACCCGGTATTGTTGAATATAATTGTAATTGTAAAGAAGGTGATATTGTTTTGGTAAAGACTAAGACAAATATTCCCATAGCAATTATAAAAGTTATTATGGATAAAGAAAGAGCTTTAAGTGAGAAAAAGGGGAAGTTTGGAATAAATTTACATTATATTAATGACAAAATCTGGGAAATGTGCAATGAGAGGGGTTCTAGTTCCAACGTATAATGAGGCGGAAAATATAAAAGAACTCATACCACGAATTAGGCAATATCTACCAGATGCAAAAATCATTATAGTAGACGATGATAGCGAAGATAGTACTGCAGAAATAGCTAGAAAGTTGGATGCTATAGTTTTTGTAAGAAAAGGTGAGAAGGGCCTTGGCAGTGCATTAAGGTTTGGACTACTTAAAGGATTAGAATTAGGATTTGAATACTTAGCAACTATGGATGCTGACTTAAGTCATGACCCTATTTATTTGCCTAAAATGTTTGAAGAGGCAAAAAAGGCTGATTTGGTTATAGGTTCTAGATATATAGAAGGTGGAAAAATTGAAAACTGGCCCTTAAAGAGAAGAATTATTAGCAAAGGAGCAAATATGTTAGCTAAGACCTTACTTAGAATCGATGTTAAAGATAATACTTCTGGGTATAGGGTTTATTCTAGGAATGCTATCGAAGTAGTTAAAGATTGTAAAAATGCAGATGGATATGAGTTTCAAATATGTGCGGTATATAAGGTTAAGAGGGCTAGATTAAGGATAGTTGAAGTACCTATAACCTTTAGGGATAGAAGTAAGGGAAAAAGTAAGTTAGGAAGTGAAAAAATTCTTAATTGGTTTGTATATGTTTTAAAACTATCATTAGGATTTACTTCTTGATTTTTTTATTTTAGCTAATTCTTCCTTTAATAATTCTATTTCTTTTTTCAAATTTGCAATCTCGGCTTCATGAGCATCCAATATTTTCCTTAACTCATCACTTGAAACTGGTTGAGAGTTTTTCAGTTTAATATTATCATTATCTAGTTCTACGAATCCTAAACGATAGAGTTCTCTGGCATAACCCTTTGCTGTTTTAGGAGAGATCTTTAATTCTAGTGCTAGGTCTTTTATGTTAATTTCTTTCTTCTCTTTTAAAATAGAAATTATATCTTGAAGACGGGGTGTCAGCTCCATATTCTTTAGCTTATGTAAATATTTGCTTTTAAACTCTAGGGCATAAGAGATATTGATAGCATTGGTGCTTCTATTAAGGGAACATGAAGTGCTGAAAATATTAAATTTTAAAGATGCGTATGATGCATTAAAAAACTCTTTTATATTACTTTATCAAAAACTAGCTACTAATACAAAAAGAGTAAGAACTTTATTTCATGGAAGCGTTTTGACCTATCAAGCCGGAGGGTTAGATCACTACTTAGGATTTAAAGTATTTATTAAGGGTACTTTTTTCTCAATGCTCTTTGATGATAGTGGAGAACCATTACTTTTAGCTGAGTCAGATCTAATAACGAGAATTAGAACTGGAGCAATTTCAGTATTAGCCTCGGATTTTCTTGCAAGATCTAGCTATTCTGTTGTCGGAATTATAGGTCTTGGAAAACAAGGAAAATATCAGGTGAAGGCTTATTATGAATTGAAGCCAGGAGTAAAAATAAAAGTCTTTAGTAAAGAAAAACTAGAAGAAGAAGCTAGGAAAATAATTCAAGAAGGAATAAAAGTGGAAAAAGCAAAAGATTACAAGGATGTTTGTAATGCCGATGTTATAGTAACAGTCACTAACTCGAAAGACCCTTTTATTAAGTACGAATTCTTAAATAAAGGAACACATATAAACGCTTTAGGCTCTAACTTACCTGAAAGAGTTGAGTTATATCCAGAGGTTTTAAAAAACGCATCAATTATTGCTGTTGAAGATTTAGAGCAAGCAAAGGAGGAAGCTGGAGATTTAATAATGGCTGAAAAGATGAATATGTTAGATTGGAATAAAGTAAAACCTATATCTGAAATTATTGCTGGAAAAGTAAGAAGGAATAGTGAAGATGAGTTAACAGTTTTCAAATCCATGGGGATAGGACTTGAGGATGTAGCAATACTCAAGTTACTTTATGAGAAAGCAAAGAAATATGGGATAGGAAGTGAGATTGATATAGGAGGAAAATGGTCTCTCGGATAGGTAGGGAAATAGAAATTTCTCCAGTAGAATTAGCCTCGCAAATTGCAAAAAAGGTCGAAATAAATCTTGCCAGTGGTACTCCAGATCCTAAAGTTATGCCTATTGCAGAAATAAAAGAGACTTATAATGAGGTTATTGAAGAATATGGTAGCAAAGTATTTTTTTATCCTGGTGCAGGAGGGCAAGAGGAACTTATAAAGGAAATAGAGAACTATATACCTAATCTTAATCTGTCTTTAAATGGAAACAGAATTGTAGTTACAAGTGGTGCTCAGCACGCTATTGAGCTTTTATCTAAATATTTTCTAGAAAATGATACTATAGCTGTTGAAAATCCTACATTCATAGAAACTTTTACACCATTAAAGTTAAGAAGTAATGTTGTTCTTCCTATAGGTCTTGATTCAAAAGGAATTATTGTTGATGAATTGGAGACAGTGCTGAAAATTGTAAAAATTAAATTACTTTATGTAATACCTAATTGTCATAATCCAGCTGGAGTTAACTTATGTGAAGATAGAAGGAAAAGGTTAGTTGAACTTGCAGATAGTTATGATTTCTATATACTAGAAGATGATCCGTATAAACCTATAGCTGGAGAGACCCCTAAACCTATAAAATATTTTGATAAAAGTGGAAGAGTAATTTACATAAGTTCTTTTAGCAAAATTATTGCACCTGGATTAAGAATAGGCTTTATACTAGCAAATGAAGAAATTGCAGAAAAAATATCTCTTATCGAACAAATGGATTTCTCTACTTCAACTATAAATCAATACGTAGTGGCTAGATTGTTGAAAAAAGGAATAGTAAAAAATAGAATGAATTATCTATATGAGCATTATGCTAATAAGATGAAAATTTTAACAGATTCTCTATTAGATACCGGGTTTACTGATTTTAATAGACCATCTTGTGGATTTTTCTTACTTCTTGACCTAAAGAAAGATAGTTGGAAAGTCTTCAATGAGGCTATAAAAATGGGACTAAGTTTTGTCCCAGCTAAGCCTTTCTTTTTAAGGGGAGGTGATACTATGGCTAGGCTAAGTATATCTGTTGCTACTGAGGATGAAATTAAAAAAGGGGTTAAAATATTAAAATCAGCGTGGGATAGGGTTTAATCTCTTTAGAAAAGAAATTTAAAAAAGAGTATCTATTTTTACATAATGTTAGATGAAATAATAGCATTCATAAGTATTTTAGTATCATCTTGGAGTGTTTACAATTCATTCTTAGCGATTTACGGAATTACATGGAACAAAATTGAAACCAAAGATTTCTCAGATAAGACTTTTTCTATAATTATACCAGCTAAAAACGAAGAAAAAGTATTAGGGAGATTATTAGATAGGATGGTAAACCAGGAATATGATAAATCAAAATATGAAATAATTGTTGTTGAAGATGGTTCAACAGATAATACATATCAAGTTTGCAAGCAATACGAAAACCTTTATGATAATCTAGTTCACTGTATAAAACTAAATCCATCAAATGTTCCAAACGGTAAGAGTAGGGCTCTAAATTACGCCATGAAAGTAGCTAAGCATGAGATCATTGGAATATTTGACGCAGATACTGTTCCAAGATTAGATGTACTAAGTTACGCTTCCTCAGTGTTTAATGATCCACAAGTAGCTGGAGTACAAGGAAAATTAATACCTATTAACGTTAGAGAAAATATAATTACTAGATTTGCTAGTCTTGAAGAGTTATATTATGAGTATTCTATAGCTGGAAGAGCAAGATTAGGATTATTTGTACCACTTGAGGGAACATGTACATTTGTAAGAAAATCAGTAGTACAAGAAGTAGGAGGATGGAATGAATACAGTTTGACTGAAGATTTAGACTTAAGTATAAGATTAGTATCAAAAGGTTATAAAATAGTTTATGTGCCCTCTATTATGGCATGGAGAGAAGTACCAATAAGTTTAAGATGGCTAATAAAACAGAGATTAAGATGGTATAGAGGACATTTTGAGGTTAATCTAAAATTAAAAGGAAGTAAGATAGATCTGAGAATAATAGATGGTGCTCTTATAGTTTTAACTCCCATTTTCATGGTATTAAACTTAGTTAATTACTCACTAATTCTAATTTATCCGACTTCCTTATTTATAGTTGCAACAGCATTTGTATCTGCTGCCTCATTTGTAAGCTTCATCACTGCTTTAACTATCTCAAAGAGACACTTAATAGAATTTCCCTACTCAATATTATCACTAGTATACATGAATTTCGTAGTTTTACTTAACATAACAGCTTTGCTTTTAGAAATTACTAGAAGACCTAGAATATGGGTTAAAACAGAAAGAAGTGGAAAGGTTTTCACAGAGATAGGGAGATGAAAAACATGCTAGTGGAAAGAATTTTCAAAAAGAAATTGGAAGATTATTTAACACACATAAAAGATGATAATACACTTTACGTCACAGACTTAATACGATGCCCCTTGAAAATTCAATATGAAAAAACGTATAAAGAATTAGCAATTTCAGAGGTCTTCACACCCTCTACAATTTTAGGCGATATGGTACATGAGGGATTAGAGAACTTCATTAAAAATAACTTTAGTAATTCTCAAGTTGAGGTTGAGATAGAAAGAGAAATTCCAGTAAACAATAAGCAAGTGAAAATAAAAGGAAGAATTGACGCAATAGCAGAAATTGACGGAGAAAAGGTAGTAATTGAAATAAAAAGTGCTAGAGCTGATAAGGGATTACCACACGAGCATCATAAAGTTCAATTACAAATTTACCTTTGGATGACTGGAATAAAGAAGGGTTTACTAGTGTATATAACTCCAGACAGAGTAACTGAATATGAAGTAAATGAACCAGCAGACGAGGTAGGAGTAATTAGACTAGCTGAAGAGACGCTAAAGAGAACTAAAGTACCTAGATATCCTTGGGAGTGTGGTTATTGCGTCTATTCCTCTGTATGCCCCTACAAGAGAAATAAATAAAAACAAATATTCTTTTATTCTTATTCTTATCTCATGATTAGACCAGTAGCAATGACAATAGCTGGTAGTGATTCGGGTGGTGGTGCAGGGCTTCAAGCAGATCTTAAAACTTTTACTAGTTTAGGTGTCTTTGGAACTGTTATTGTAACAGGGTTAACAGCGCAAAATACTTTTTCTGTTACCAATGTTTTAGAAGTTCCACCCGAATTTATTGAGGCACAATTTGATGCGGTAATGATAGATTTAAAACCAAAATACGCAAAAACTGGAATGTTAGCTTCTAGTAAGGTAATTAATGCTGTCATGAATAAAGTCATACAATATAACATATCTCTAGTGCTAGATCCAGTTATGATAGCTAAATCTGGTGCACCCCTAGTTACTGAGGATACTATTGATGCATTAAAGAAGCTTATTAAGCACTCACTAATAATTACTCCAAATAAATTTGAAGCTGAAAAATTGTCTGGAATAAAAATAACTGATAAGAAAACACTCATAGAAGCAACTAGGAAACTTTATGAAATGTTTAATGTGAATGTTGTAGTGAAAGGAGGAAGCCATCTTGGTGGACTAGATTTTGCAATAGTAAATGGCAAAGAATTAGAACTAGAGGGAGAACCAATAAACACAAAAAATACACACGGAAGTGGTGATGTATTTTCTGCTTCTTTAACAGCATATTTGGCTAAAGGAGAAAAACTAGAAGATGCATTGATAAAAGCTAAAGAATATGTTACATTAAGTATAAAATACTCCTTAGATTTAGGCCAAGGTTATGGTCCAGTGGATCCTTTTGCACCAATAGACAGAATATTACAAAGGGAATTCGCAAGAGAAGAACTTGAAAGATTGTTATGGGAATTTGAGAAAGATCCATCATTACTTTTACAAGTGATTGAAGATAATACTAAAAGCAATGTTGCATTCTTAACCGATTATGGAGATGTCGCTACTTTAGCTGGAGGAATAATAAAATATCTAAATAAGATAAAATTGGATGGGCCTATTTTAATTAATATAGAAAATGATATAAGTACAAAGATAAAAAAGATTAATAAAAGAGTTTGTATTTCTATTGCTTTAACTAAAAAGATTCTTAATATTTCAGAAAAAGGATTATTAAAAATATCTGAAAGTGGTTTAGATAGTGATATTGTAATGCTTGATGGCGGAGTTTATTTAGTAGGTGACTCCATAGATGAAATTTTACAAAAACTTAGGAGGATTAAAGAGTTATGATTACCGTTGTTGGTAGTTACAATGTAGATTTTATTCTTAAAGTGGACGAATTCCCTAATGAAGGAGAAACTGTATTTGCAAAAGAAATCTATATAAATCATGGTGGAAAGGGATCAAATCAAGCAGTATCTGCATCAAGGCTTAAGGCTAAAGTTAGAATAATAGCTGCAGTAGGAAATGATGAATTTGGGAAGAATGCAATAAGATTTTGGGAAGATGAAGGAATTGACACAGCATATGTGAAAATAAAAAATAGTGTGACTGGCTCGGCATACATAATTGTAAATTCGAGAGGAGAAAATGTGATAGTTGTAAATAGGGGTGCTAATGCCCTTTTAAATGAAGAAGATATAGATAATGCATTGTCTGGAGATATTTTGCTTACTCAACTTGAGATAGATGAAAAAGTTGTAAAAAAAGCACTTAAGGAATTTAATGGAATAAAGATCTTAAATCCTGCACCAGCAATACTCAAGGATTTCTCGATTTTAGATTATGTTGACATTTTGACTCCTAATGAGATAGAATTTAAGGAGCTTACAAATACTGATGATATTGATTCTGGGATTCAATTATTGCTAAAGAAAGTAAAAAAGGCAGTTATAATTACACTGGGAGAAAGAGGTGCATTAATAGCAACTAAGCATGAAAAAATTTTAGTACCAACTATAAAGGTAAATCCTATTGATACAACTGGTGCGGGAGACGTGTTCAACGCTGCACTTGCTGTATATTTAGAGAGAAACTATGATCTTAGAACGGCTGTAAGAATAGCAAATAAGTTAGCTTCATATTCAACTACAATTATTGGAGCTTTAGGACCTAGGTACGAGGAGGTGAAGAATTTAATTGAAGAAGAAAATGAGAATTAATAAAGATGAAGAAAAAGAAGCAGAAGGACATGAATGTATAGGTCTTTGTTGTGATGACCTTGTTGATATTAATGAGAGGGATGATCTATGAAGATTATATTTATAGGTACTGGAGCTGGGGCAACTTATGGTTCAAAGAGGGTTAAATCTTCTATATACATTAAAAGTAATGAAGGAACTTCTGTATTACTAGATTTAGGCACTGGAGCGAATTTTAAGATTGAGGATTTGAACCTCTTAGATTTTGAAGCAATATTCATTACACATCTTCATATAGATCATATAAATGGATTATTTGACCATTTAGTTCAAAGAAAAATATTAAGAATGAAAGAAATACGAGTTTATTCACCCCCAGGGATTCTTAATGTCTTAGATTCATATGTTAAAAGTGGCAATAACATTTCAGCAAATGTGATAGAAAGTGAACTTCCAAAAGCTAAAATTAGTGATCTAGAAATATATTCCGTTGAAGCATGCCATAGTATTTATGCTGTTTCTTATATAATAACAGATGGTGAAAAGAAGATTATTTACACTGGAGATACTTTGGAACCTTGCGAAACTGTATTAGATGAAGCAAAAGATGCAGACCTTATTATACATGAAGGTAGTTGTATAGATAATTGTAAGCAATATGGACATACTTCAGTGAAGCAACTTATAGAGATGTATGATCGCAATAAATTAATTATAACACATATTCCAGCCCAAATAGAAAATCAAGTTAAAGAAATAGCAAAGGGTTATATTATAGCTCATGATGGTATGATAGTAGATGTGTAGAATTCTTGCTTTTAAAGCAAAAGGAGAGCCAAATTTTGAAGTTTTGAAAGCTTTTCTAAGTGCCAGCAAGAATGACGTTTATTTCAAATATGGTTCACATTCAGATGGCTGGGGATTTGTAGCACTTATTTCAAAAAATGGTAAGTGGAAAGTACTTTATTACAAGACTAATGAGCCTATTTATGAAGATCCTCTGTTTTTTGATTACTTAAGTTTGCTTAAGGGAGATGAGATATATGCTATATTTCATGCTAGGAAAGCAGGGAAAAACTTCCTTTTAGGTGTAAGGCATAATCATCCCTACTATTATAGATTATCCACACATGATTTATATTTCGCTCATAATGGTTCTATAAATAGAAAGGCATTTTCCGAACCTAACTACCCTTCAACTGATAGTTATTTGTTTTTCCTAGAAATAATAAAAAATTATTCCTTGAAGAATGATTTTAAAACTGCTTATTTGGAGACGTTAAGTACTCTTTCTCAGTACGCCTCTAGTCTTAATTCTGCATTACTAACTTTTAATAACCAAGAAGGTCCTAGAATATTTGTCGGATACTACTATAATAAAAATAGAATGAAAGAAATTGAAGAATATTATAAACTTTATAGATATGAAAACTATATATTTTCATCTACTGTTGGATACTATTTAGGTAAGAATGTTGAAGAATTAAGTTTTAGCTCAATTAATGAGATATCTGGCTAAAACATTTAAATAGATAATCAAATTTATATTTATGAACGAGGAATTAGTTGAAGCTAAAATTATAGATTACGGAACATTGAGGGAATTATACAAAGAAGTCCAATTTATAAGGCAATATTCGAAAATTTTGAAAATGAAAGGACAAGATGTAGGACCACCACCACATAATATACCAAAAGAATTGTACTATTTAGCATTAAATTCTAACGAAGTGAAATATGGACCAATAGAAATAGTAGGTAATAATCCTTACAAATTAAAAGGAATAAATGCCATAGTAAAAAGTGAAAGAGAAGAGATACCACTATACGCGGTTATAGATTTTACAAACAACATTAAGGTTTACTTAGCATATGAAAAACCTCGATCTATCGTGGGGGTAGATATTGGAGTGAGACATTTAATTACAATTGTAGCTTTGAGA
Organism: Sulfurisphaera tokodaii str. 7; assembly: GCF_000011205.1. Classification (NCBI taxonomy): domain Archaea; kingdom Thermoproteati; phylum Thermoproteota; class Thermoprotei; order Sulfolobales; family Sulfolobaceae; genus Sulfurisphaera; species Sulfurisphaera tokodaii. The sequence goes on along the minus strand of NC_003106.2, from coordinate 2,330,248 downwards.
AACGGAAAACTATGGAAGACTAGGTTTTGGGGAAAAGAATTGATCACTGATGAAATGATTAAAATATTAGGAAATCCTCAAGGGGTTAGTGAAATAAAAAATATTAGAAATAAGGTTAAAAAAGTAATAATCGATATAGTAAATTTCATTGATGAATTAAACCCTAAGATCGTAGCTTTAGAAGATTTAAGAATATTTGAAAATAAGGTTGGAAATACTTTAAGAAATATCGAGATAGAACTAGAACAACAATTATATTCTAGGGGTATAAAGTATAAGTTAGTTGATCCTTATAATACAAGTAAAATCTGCTCAAACTGTGGATTCAAAAAAGGAGAAGTTTTAGGGCCTTTATTTGTATGTCCAGCATGCGGATTCAAAGCAGATAGAGACTTTAATGCTGCATACAATTTAGCATTAAAATGCTATTATACCTGTTAAATTTTCCAGAATTCTCTTAATATCATCTTTTCTTCAGATAGATAATTTCTGAATCTACTCTTAACAGCATCTGATGATGTATTTTTAGAATATACCTTCTTTTCTCCTTGTAATCCGTATATAAACGCCTTAAGTCCTCTTATTAAACCTACACCATAACCACCTTCTAGAACTGCATATTTCCTTTCAAATCTATTTGAGAGTAAACCCATATTATAATATGTCCACTCAGTAGCTCTTACACTAGCAAGTCCATCACCCTCAAAAGCATCGAAACCAGCAGAATAGGCTATTATTTTAGGTTTAAAGTCATCAATTACAGATTGTATGATAGGTATTAACTCTTCATATAAATCGTCCCCTCCTAATGGTGGAATTAATAGATTAATCTTTGTGCCTTCAGCATCTTTTCCTCCTATCATATCTGGAAATCCAGTACCAGGATATATAGTTCTTGGATCTTGATGAATATCTATATGTACAACCTCCGGATCGTTCCAGAATATATCTTGAGTTCCGTTACCATAATGCACATCAAAATCGATAATTAACACCTTCGTTAAGGCGTATTTTCTTATAGGAAAAGCGATATTATTGAAAATACAAAAACCTAGTGTTGGGGCACCAAATGCCTTTCCAAACCTACCAGCATGATGACCTGGTGGTCTTAACAAACCAAACCCATTAGTCTCAAATGCTTTTAATGCCCCACCTAGAGCGTAGAGTGCCACATTAAATGTTTCTTTGCTAGTGTAAGTGTCTGCATCAATCATACTTTCCTTCTCGCTAGATGATTTAACTAGGTTAATGTAATCTTCATCATGAATTAATTTAACTTCTTCTTCTGATACTTTTTGTGGGGAAATTATGGGATAATTTTTTAACTCTTCCAGAGCACGTTTTATTCTATCTGGATTCTCTGAATGCGTATGTTTGGGCTTGTGTAATAAATAAACATCTGAATAAATTAGTGGTATTAAAGACACAGAAGTTATATAGGGCTTTTGCTTAAAAAAGCTATATGAAGAGGATAGCTAGACTCAGAGAACTAATGAAAGAGAGAATGATTGATTATGTAATTCTTGGGCCTGGTAGTAACATGTTTTATTTAACCGGGTTTACTGAAGAACAAATGGAAAGACCATTATTTCTTATAATAGATAGTTGGAACGTTTACTTTTTAGCCCCCAAACTTTATGAAGAACAATTGTCCCATTTTAACATACCGGTCGTAAGTTATTCTGATGATGAAAATCCTTACAAGAAACTAAATATTGAAAAGGGGAAAAGTATTGCAATTGATGACACTCTTTGGTCCTCATTTACAATAGACATAATAAATAATTTTTCACCTTCACAAATTATTAAGGCAAATGAAATAATGAAGGAATTACGAATAATTAAACAAGATGAAGAAATTGAAATAATGAAGGAAGGAGTTAGAATAGCTGAGAAATCATTTCTCAATGCAATAAATCACATAAAGCCAGGTTTGAATGAGAAGAAAATAGCTAAAATGCTAGTGGACGAATTCCTAAATAATGGTGCTGATGGTGTGTCTTTTGAACCAATAGTAACTTCTGGACCTAATACATCTATGCCACACTTAAGATCTACTACTAGAGAAATAAAACAAGGAGATATACTGATTTTTGACTTTGGAATAAAATATAAGGGGTATTCTACTGATACTACTAGGGTAGTTAGTATTGGAAAACCTATTGAAGAAATAGTAAAAATCTTTGAAATAGTTAAGGAAGCACAACAAAAGGCAGAAGATATGATAAAAGAAAATGTACAAGCTTGTGAGATAGATAAAGTTGCAAGACAAGTTATATCAAACTATGGTTTTAGTAAATATTTCATACATAGAACTGGGCACGGAATTGGCATTGATGTTCATGAGGAACCTTATATTGCACCAAATTATAAGAGAAAGATTGAGAAAAATATGGTATTTACAATTGAACCTGGAATTTATCTTCCTGAGAAATTTGGTATTAGAATAGAGGATATGGTTTATGTCAATAGTAAGGCTGTTGTAATGAATAATTTACAGAAAGATGAGATTTTTATCGTATAATACTCAAATAGTTTTGGACAAGCAAATACCATATTATATTCCCATACTTCTTATATCTAGTAAAACAAAATTTATTTTATATGAAAGAAATTTTAGGTGATTATGAACCAAAAGGAAAAACGTTACAAGCAGTGGGAAAGTTTATAGCTTTTGGACTTGATGATCCCTTCCATCTAACTACAATATCTGGCTTAACATTATATGGGGTAGGAAAATACATGGAAAAGAAAAACACAAATTATGGACTTAGATTAGCATATCAAGATTTAGAAGAATTCAAGAGAAGATTAAGAGAAGCAATATTAGATATTAGTAGCATAAGATTATAATTGTGAAAAGATGAAAGTTACGCCATTAGCATTTGAGAGCCTAGGGGTTAGATCGCAAGCAACCTTAGTTGAAACTAAGGATGTTAGAATCCTAATTGATCCCGCAGTATCTTTAGCTCCAAGAAGATATGGACTTCCTCCTCACCAATTAGAAGTAGACAAGTTGACCGAATTAGCTAAAAAAATCTATGAAATATCTAAGGATGTAGACATTATAGTCATAACACACTATCATTATGATCATCACGATCCAGGTTATGTTATTCCAATTGAGATATATAGTAATAAAATGGTTTTTATTAAAGATCCCACAAATAACATAAATAATAGCCAGAAATATAGAAGAGCGCCCAAATTTCTCAGAGCACTGAAAGATATTCCTAATAAAATAGAAGTTGCGGATGGAAAAGAATTTATTTTTGGTTCAACAAAATTAATTTTTTCAAAAGCTGTACCTCATGGAGCAGATGAAAGACTAGGTTATGTTATTCAGCTGGGTATAAACGACAAAGATGGTACAGTGCTTTTTACATCTGATATCGAGGGAGCTCCAAAAGAACAACATTTAGATTTTACCAAAAAAATCTCACCTAATTTTATTATAATAGACGGACCATTGAGTTATTTATTAGGTAGAGCTTTGTCAGAAGAAGACTTAGATAAATCAATAAAAAATATGGAGTCTATAGTAAAGAACGGACTTCAATACGCTATAATCGATCATCACGTATTAAGGGATTTAAATCATGAAAATGTATTAAAACCAGTAAAAGAGGTGGCAAAAGATTTTGGAGTTAAGGTAATCTCAGCGGCTGAATATTTAGGGGTAGAACCAAATCTACTTGAAGCTCATAGAAGGGAACTATTCAAAAAAGAAAATAAACCAGCTAGGATTCCTAGAGGATTAGCTAAATTATTACATGCCGGAGATAATTAAATAGCAACATGAATTGGTAAAAAGTAGCCAATTATTGCACCACCAATATAACTACCGACGAGTGCTAATAATCCAGTTCCTATCTGTTCAAATGCACCTCTAAATTTACTTAATCCAGTATACTTACTAGTCATTGAACCAAATACACCTAGGGTTAATAAAACAAGAAGAATGGAGGAAATTATAGAAAACATAAAGGGAATTTTTACAAATAAGGATAAAATAAATGGAACTAAGGGAATTAACCCACCGATAATTAAATATAAAGCCATAATAAAACCTAATTTCAATGGTTTCTCAAATTCTTCTGGAAATAGTTTTAATTCATGGATCATCATTTCATGAAGCACAATATCCTTATTTTTCATTAGCCTTTCAGCAATTTCTTCAGCCTCCTTTTCAGGTAATCCTTTACTTAAGTAAAATTGCTTAAGTTCTTCTTTCTCTTTTTCAGGATATTTTTCAATTTCATAACGTTCTTTTTGTATTTCATTTTCTATTATTTGATTTCTTACCCTCGTAGATATGTACTCACCAATACCCATAGAAAAAGCTTGTGCTATAGTTGCTATCAATCCAGTAACTAATACAAGCAAGGGATCTTGAGAATACCCAGCTGCACCTAGCGCTATGGCTCCTACACCAATAAGTCCATCCTGGATACCAAATACTCTAGTTCTAAATACATCAGCTTCATGAGTATAATGTAGTACGGGTTCTTCTACTTTTTCATTCTCCATGATTTACAGTTTTTAACAAAACCTTATAAAACATTCTTGGATTACGCCATATCGTAAATTAACTAATTGTTACCTCATATTCATCGTCAATTAACTTTAGGAATCCAGAATATACACCCCATTCTGCTAAAATAACTTGCAAATCATGATATCCTGTAGGACCAGAATAAGCTGTAATTCCTTTTTCTTCCAATTTCCTTAGTAATTCCTCAATTTTAAACTTTCCAAGTTCTTTAGCTGTAGCGAAAGGTTCAATTTTATGTAAAGACTCTCTTAATAGTTCTTTTCTTTTTCTTATGTTTCCTTTTAAAAATTCTATCCCTTTATCTGTTATTATTATATCCCCGTCCCCTATTGTTACAAACCCTAGAGTATTAGCAGCATAAACTATGGGCATAAAATCATCTATGTCCACTTCCAATTCTTTCTCTAGTAAGTAAATGTCTGTTTTGCCTTCAAAGCTATTATATAATACTGTCAATAAACCTAACAAATCTGCTACTCTAGCTGAAGGTGACAATATAGGTACTTGAGTCTGCATTACTTTACTTATTAGTCATACTCCTTTTTAACTTTTTTGCAAAAAGTATAATATAAAGAACTGGGAAAAAATAGAAACCTAATAGCATTAATATATCTAAAATAGAAATATATAAAGAAGAACCAAATGCTAATAAAGCTCTATCATGAGTTGTTGAAGTCGCAGAAGCTAATATAGATAAGATGCTAAGAACAAGACCAAGATAATAACCGGATTTATGCTCTTTATAGATAAGAAGGGATGAAGTAAGAAATAATAAAACGGCTATTAAAGTTCCTAGAGATATAATAAAAGGAACCTTATTTATAAGTAAAATTCCGCCTAGCGATAGTGTCATAGCACTACCTATCAGGGGAATAAATAACTTCATATGGATATTTTTAATACACAGTATATATTCTTATTGCTTCTTCAACTTGGCACAAAATTTATTTGGAACGGAACAGATTAGATGGGTATGAATTCAAGTAAAAATGAGGAAATAAAAAACATTGTTGAAAAAATATTAAAAGAAAGAGAATGGATAACATTTAGTGATTTAATAAAATATGTTAATTTTCCAGCTTCTGAAGTTAATTCAGCACTAGTCCAATTAATGAGAGAAAACAAGGTGATAAGAAAAGGAAGATATTTCTATTATCAAGGCTAATTTTCATATTCTACTGGATCATTAAGTCCATTAATTCTAAATGCCATTTTCCTCATATAGCAAGGTCCGCATTTTCCACAATGTTTTTGTCCACCTTCGTAACAACTCCATGTTAGATGAAGTGGAGCACCTATTTCAACACCAAGTTTTACAATTTCATGCTTTACCAAATTGCCTACTGGCATCATAACTTCAACTTTTTTATTAGGTCCAGTAGCATAAGGAGATAGTTTAGCAAATAATCGTACAAACTCCATTTCATTATCTGGATAAGCTCCAGCTTCTTCAAGATTTATTCCAGAAGCTATAGCATCATACCCATAAGCCTCAGCTAATGCTAAAGCAACAGAATAGAAGATCAAATTCCTTGCTGGCACCCATTCATGAGCAAATTCTGCACCTTCTTCCCCGAGCCTATCTTTAACAATTTCCCCACCACCCTTAAGTAATGTGGTATGTCCTATAATTTTAAACAAGTCAGTATCAATCTCTATTAATGGTACTTGTAAATATTCTGCAATCTTCTTTACGGCTTCTCTTTCTCTCTCCTCAGCTTTATGATGATAATTAAAATGTAGAAGAGTGATTTCATATCCTTGCCTTAGTAAGTATGTTGCGGCTACAGTAGAGTCCAATCCACCACTTGCAATTACAAGAACCTTTTTAATTTTCTTATCGAGTAATTGAATTTTTCTAATTTCCAGATTGTCATTAACTTCTACTATAGAGTAAGGGTCTAATTTCGTTACTGAATCAAATGCAGAGGCATCAAAATAATCATCAAGCGATGTAAAGAATATAGCACCTAACTCTCTATCATACATCATATATACCGGCTTAAAATTCTGAGCAATGTAAATTCTGTTAGGTCTCTTCTTATCACCTATTATAAACGCAAAACTCCCTTTAATGTCATTTAGTATTTTCTTTAATTGTTCTATTTCTCCATTCCAATATTTATCCAAAATTGGTGGAACAACTGCACTGTCAATTTTAGTTCTCCTTATTACATTATACTTTTTCTCTAATTCTAAGTCGTTAGCAATTATTCCGTTGTGCGTAACTATATATCTTTCTCCCTCAAAGGGTTGAATATCCTCTTCTGTCTTTTGTCTTACATATTCTGTGGTTGGTTCTGCTCTATTATTAGCTATTATCACCTTAGAATTCTCATCTAATATACCATATAACTTCTCTTCTTGAGTTGAAGGCCTGCCTAAAGCTTTAACTTTTCTTACACTTCCATCCTTCTCTATAACTATAACACCAAAACTGTCTCTTCCTCTATCCTCTGCCCTCTTGAGAATCTGAATAAGCTTTTTTTCTATTTTTTCATAATTTTCTGGCTTAATTATTAGTACTCCAGTTACACTACACACATTCGTATAATGGAGGATTTAAAAATAAATTTTCTTATCACAATCTTGTTATTTATGGATATAATTGATGAAGTAAAGAATGCTTTAGACTACTTTAACGTTAAAATTAGACATGTTTACACGGAAACTGCGTTTGATCCCGAATTCGGTGATTCTGTAGATACTCTTAACATTAATAGTAAAATAAAGGATAGCCTCAAAAAACATGGAATTGAAAGACTTTATAAGTATCAAGAAGAAGCACTACATAAAATTTTAGATAGAAAGAACATTATGATAGTATCTGGTACAGGAACAGGAAAGACTGAAGCTTTTTTGATACCGATTCTTGATTTTTCTCTAAAAGGAGAAAGGAGTGTTTTAGTTTATCCTACAAAAGCTCTAGCTAGAGACCAGCTTGAAAGAATTCTTAAGTTTACAACAGAACTAGGTGTTACTGTAGGTGTTTTTGATGGAGATACACCAGAAAAAGAAAGGGAAAAACTATATGAGAATCCTCCACATATTCTGATAACTAATCCTGATATGATTCATATAGGATTAGCATTAAGCCATAGATTTCGAAAATTGTTAAGAACAGCAGAACATTTTGTCTTTGATGAAGTTCACGTTTATGAAGGCGTATTAGGTTCACATCTTAGAATGATTAGTGATAGAATTAGGGAATTTGGAGATTATCATGTTATAGCCTCTAGTGCTACTATTGGTGCATCTCCTTATTTGTTTGAGGAGCTATTTGGCGTAAAAGGAGAAATAATTCAAGGTACTAATAGAAGAAAAGGTGTTGCTTTTCATGTTCTTTTAGATATAGGTTCTTTAAGTAGATGGACTATTGCTGCCTATTTAGCTTCATTCTTAATGAAAAAAGGGCTTAAGGTTTTAGTCTTTGTCGACTCTCAACAAATGGCGGAAGTTTTAGGAAAAATAATAAAGAGATTCGGATTTGATATCCCAGTGCATAGAGCTGGTATTAACCCAGAAGAGAGGATAAAGGTTGAGGAAGATTTTAAAAGAGGAAGAATAATGGGCGTGGTCGCTACACCTACTTTAGAACTAGGCATAGATATAGGAGATTTAGACGCTGTTATATTGGCTGAAAATCCACCTAGTTACGTTAAATATTTACAAAGGGCAGGGAGAGCAGGAAGAAGAAATAAGATAGGTTATGTTTTTACCCTTCTTGGGGAGGATCCAATTGATGCATATTACAATCGTAGACCTCAAGAGTTCTTTAAGAGGAAGCTCACTCCTTTACCATTTGATACAACAAATATGGAAGTTATAAAAGCCCATGCGGCAGCATTAGTTGTAGAAAAGGGAAAGGTTAGAATTTCATCGCTCCCTAAACTTTGGGTAAAGTCACTTAGCTCTTTACCAGTGAAAATATCTGGAGATTATGCTTACTCTACACCAGAACTTGTTAAATTTGTTAAATCTACTTCAATAAGATCTACCGGTCCTATGGTGAAAATATACGATGGAGACAAAAAGATTGGGGAAAGAGAGTTACCAGTTGCGCTTTATGATCTTTATCCAGAGGCTGTTTATTTAATATCTAAAAGAACTTATACAGTAGAAAGCGTTGATCTATCCCATTTAACTGCTAAAGTTAGGAGGATTTCAGATGATACAACATATTATACAAAGCCTTTATATAGTACCCATCTTCTTTCGTTCAAAGAAATAGAAAGTAAAGAAGTATTAGGTTTACCAGTAAAATACGGTGAAATTGAGATAATGATTTCAGTTGATGGCTTTGTAGTTTATGACATAATGAGTAAGAAGAATAAACCTAGAGAAGAGAGATATTATAAAGAACCAATAACATTTTCTTATCAAACAAAAGGAATTATAATTAAACATCCAATTCTTGCAGAATTTAGTGAGTTTGATGCAATTGAAGCTTTTCACGCTACAGAACATGTTTTAATTAGTGCAGCCAGAGTTACTGCTGGTGCTTCATTAACTGATTTAGCCGGTATAAGTTATCCTAGCGGTCATGTAGTTATTTATGATGCAGTTATAGGTGGAAGTGGCGTTAGTAAGCTTTTATTTGACAGACTCGAAGAAAGTTACGATATTTCACTGGATATAACTGGTAAGTGCGACTGTGAAGATGGATGTCCTAAGTGTATTTATAGTCCTTACTGTGGTAATAATAATAAATTTCTATCTAGGAAAAAATCCTTTAGACTTATAAAATTTTTAAAAGAAAATAGAGCAATTAACGTTAATAAAGAAGAAGATCTATTTGGAAACCCAATAGTATAAAATTTGTAGAAAAGTTATTATATTCTTATCTTAAACCTCTTATGTAGAATGTTAAACTTATTTTACTCAAGATTATCTTTAACTAGAAGATCATCACTAATTCCAGAAAAAATAATAACTATACAATCAGAAGAAGATTTAAAAAATATCACTGAAGGTATCGGTAGATATGAATATTCAAGGGGTGTTGAGGGAAAAGTTATAGTAGATTTAACTTCATTAAGGGGAATAGAAGAAAAAGATGATAAACTAAGAATCTTAGCTGGAACACTTTGGAAAGAAGTTATAGGGTTTAAGCCAGAATTATTTGGTAACTTGAATTTTTCCGTTGGAGGATCTGTTGAGTATGGTGATGCAGGCTTTGGGTTTAATGAGTTTAGATTTATCAAAGATAGAGTTGAGGTAGAAGCTTATTTAAACGGAGAGAAGTATGCTGGGAGATATAAAGGAGGTATAATCTATGCAGTCTTAGTTAAGAAGGAAAATAAAGAGTTGATAGTGAAAAGTTTAACAAGTCAAGAATTTGACGTTATTTACTATAAGCTAAAATCATGGTTTAGTAGTAGTATACCTCCATTTAGGGATATAACATTAGTTTGGAGAGATGGAAAATTTGAGCTAAGTGCCACTTATCCTAGATTAAGAGAGGAATTATTAAAGAAATTTATTACTGATTTATCTGACGGAAAAATAATCTATGAAGATCTTAGTTTTCCTCATAAATATCGATATTTTGGTACAACAACAATTGATAATTTATATAAAATTAAAGATCAGATTACAAACTCGATAGAGGCATATCTAAGAATTAGTTTTAACAAGGTTTATTTCTCTATTTATTCCAATACTTCTCTTATCTTTCCTCCTGATGTAGAACTGTCAAACTTTTCAGATACTTCTGGTGAAAATAATTTAAATGGCTGTATAATGTGTGGAAAATGCGTAGACGTATGCCCTTACGTTGAATACACAAAATCAAAAATTTACTCCCCCTTAGGGTTTTATGTTTTACAAAGTTTAGGATCGTCAGTTCAAATTAATTGTCATATGTGTGGAAAATGCGTAGACGTATGCCCTGCTAATCTAGATATAATTTCCGATATCTCTAAATCTGCCGTATATGATATAAGTAATGTTAGAACGGAAAATAAGCTTAAAGAACTGAAGTCAGAAAAAGTAATACTAATTACCCCTATAAGTAGTAGATTTGAAGAAAGAATACTGAAATCATTATTGTATTTATATTCTAAAGGATTAAAGGTGGGATTAAAATATATAGACTTAGATATTCAAAGACTTGTTAAAAATCAAATTGACTGGAAATTACTCTCTAATCAATTTAGCGGAATAAACTTAATAATAACTATAACACCAGAAGAGTATTATTATTTACAACCTTTAAAACGCTATTCAGTTTTAGATATAGACTACATAGAAAATTATGTAATGTCTGATGTTGAAATTGATAAAAGTAAGTTACATATACCTTGTTATTTTAGAGATTTAGAAAAGAAAATAAAACCAAGTAAATGCAGCTTTGCTTTTCTTGATTTGTTAAACAATAAAAATACACCAAGCAAAATAAATGCTGAAATTACTCTTTGTCCCTTTACTTCGGAGAAGCTTAATATAAAGACACCTTTAGATATTGTAATACCACAAATTAACCTAAATATTATTGATCTAATAGCTTCGAAAATTAGGAAATCTCTTGAGAACTCTGCTCAATTATTAGACGATGCTAAATGGTACTACGGTATAGCAGATGATATATATCGTGAAGTGACTGATAGTTTATTTTTATACGCTTTGAAAGAAATTCCATTAGAAGAGGCATTAATACTATATTTTTACATAGATAGAATAGATGAATTCTCATCGGAAGAAAAGAAAATCTTAGAGGAAAAAATTATTCAACTTCTTACTAAATAAACTAAGTGGCCTACCTCCGGTAGTATTAGCTCTTTAAGAGCTAACTTCACAGCATCTGGAGAGCCAGGTAATAAGTAAACTATCTTTTTACCTATAATTCCTGCTGAAGCTTTTGTTAAGTATGCAGCAGCTTTTACTTCCGGATCGTTAAAGCTAACTAACCTAAAGACATCAGAAAAACCTTCAATCTCTCTATCGAAAAGCTTTCTGATAGTCTCTACTGTAATATCAGTAGGTGAATAACCAGTACCTCCAGTTGAGATTATGACGTCAACTTCATCTATAGATAAGGCATCAGTAAATGCCTTAAGAATTTTTATTTTATCGTCTGGGACTAAAGAATAGCCGATTATTTTATGTCCATTTTCTATGAGTAATTGCTTTATTATGTCACCAGATTCATCCACTATAGGCTCTTTTTTTAAGAGTTTTTCATATCTTGAGGTACTTATAGTAATAACATAGAAATTGAGTGATTTAGGAGCATTTTCTTTATGCTTCTTATGGGCGTGACTCATAGAGCTTTACCTCTTTAGCAATGTCTAAATCTAAATCTAGGAATTTATCCCTTTTTAACAATGTGCCAACAACGTAAAGCGAAATCCCCTCTTTAAGTTCAGCAAATCTTATTCTAAATGAAGTTAAATAATAGCCTAAATCTGTTAGGTAAATAACTGGTAACGAGTAAGGTTTTATTGCTTTGGTAATTTTTATGACACCCTTGAATTCTTCTTTATTCATCACGTAACCAAAATCAACACATTTTACAATCTTAAAAGTATAGGGTTTACCCTTATATACCCCTTCTAATACTCTTTTCTCTTTAAGTATTCTAAAATCTTCTTCTTCTAGTATTTCTATTTCATCTAAATTTGTTTTATTAAGAGGACTTGTAATTCCCTTTTCTCTTAATTCTTTAAGGGTAATATAATGTGATTCATCAAAGCTTAAAAGATCGATGTCATTATACTCATTTGAATATAACAAACTTCCAGTTACTCCAATTTTTCCTTTAAAATAACTTATAAATCTCCTTGGTAATTCATCATCTACTTCCTTGCTAAACGGATCAAGTACTATAGCATCTTTTAACGGAACTAATGGAACTTTAAAGCCTATTTCTGGGACGTATCTTAACAAGAAAGGGAATTTCTCTTTGACTATTTTTAAAGCTTCACTCATTTTCTTTATTTTTTCACCTTTATAAACTCTAGGAACAGCTACCGCATAACCTTCAGGGTGAAAACAACCTTTTACGGCCCATATAATATTGGCATATTTCAACATATATCCTTCAATAATCATTAGTTTTTAATCCTCTTAGCTAGGTTTTAAAAATTGTGAAAATACTAATAATAGGAAGAGGAATAGTAGGAAGTTCTTTATATTATATGCTAAAAGATCTTGGTCATTCAGTCATTGTAGTAGAATCTGGATTTAGAAAGTTTTATCCTACGTTAATTCACTCACTTCTACTTAAAGGAAAAGATATAGAGTTAGCAATTGAAAGTAAAAAATTTTATGAAAAGTATAAAATTCCTTCAATTAAATATCCATCGTATACCATAGGAAAAATTGATAAGAAAATAATTGATGATTGGATGTCCTATGGTTTTAACGTAGAGGAAAAATACATAAACTGGCTAAATTCTTATGCAATAGTAGGAAAAAATACCGATAGCCTCGTAGCAATAAAAAAGTTGATCGATAAAGTACCTTATATTGATGGAGTAGCAAAAATAAAAAATAGTGTAGTAGAAGTTGATGGTAAAACAGTAAACGCTGATATTATAATTTTAACTGCTGGTGCCTGGAATAGTTATATAACTGATTTCAAACTTCCCCTAAAATCGTATTATTGCTGGGCATGGGTTACTAGTAATACTAATTCTCTTCTAGATAAAGTCTTCATATATGACTATGAATTAGGATATTATTCAAGACCTCTATTTGGATTGGGAATGAAGCTTAATATTGTAGGAGATGGAGATACCATAGTAAGTGATCCTTTTACTAAGAGATTTGGAGATCTATCCCCAGTTAAAAAGGCAACTGAGAGAGTTGGGGAATTGAGACCTTTATTTAGAGGAGAAGGGTATTGTGAAGGTACTCCAGATATGAAACCGGTTTACGGTAGAATAACTGATAAAGTTTATATTGCAGGTGGATTGAACGGTTACGGTGCAGAAGTAGGTCCTGGGATTGCTAAATTATTAGTTGACTTCATAACAAAAGGTACAGAAGAGAAAGAATATATAATAGATCGTTTCTCTAACGTCTCAGATTTTGAATTAGGTAAAGAACCTCATGAATTATAAATCTGTAAATGCTTTTCTACTATTTCATCATCAGACATAATTTCTTCATTAACTTCTAAATGGAGTCTTTGTTTTTCTTTGCAGTTATCACAATCGTATATTAACCATCCAATTAGAAATTCGTCTTTATAATAGTATTCCATTGACCTCCATCTAGGATATTTGATTAATCGCTTAATAACTGGTAATCTTCTAGTTGGAAATGCAACAAATTTCCTAAGCTTTATATAATATGGTTTGAGTGTTAACAAATAATACCCACTAATTAATACTGAAGTGGGTGCATGAAATTCATCAATATCGCTGACTTTTATGATCTCGATATTACCATAAGCATTAAGATATACAGCTACATTACTATACTCTTGAAATACATCATCTAGGTAATGCCAAGGTGGAGGAGGAGAACCTAGTAACCAACTTATCATGTATATTATTTTTAAGCTTGAATGATAAATGATTTTTCAATTAATGATGACACGACGGTTTACAGACTGATGAAGAGCGCTTCCCAGTCTGAGTGATTAAAATGAGAGGAGATCACTCTAAAGATTTACAGATAATGTATGAAAAAGTGACTAATTACTTTGGAAAAAATGTGAATATAGAAGATATTTACAAGAAGTTATTAGGTTTAAGTAAGGTAGGAATTCTAAATATAAATCATTCCATCTTAGAACTTATTTTATCCGGATTCCTAATTAATCGCGGATTTCGAGTTTATGTAGAAGTAGAGGTAAGTGGAGGAGTAATAGATATTTATGCAATTAAAGGTACAGATATTGGCATTGAAGTGGAAACTGGGTATGTTCCACCTATTAATGCTATTAATCCAGAAGAATTCTTAATGAGTAGATTAGCTTTAAAAATATCCCGCTATAGTAATATTGCGAATGAATTCTATATTGCAGTACCTTCTTTTTACTTGCCTCCAATTCCTAAGGAGTTACTAAAGGATCCAAATGAAAGATCGGAAGATGAAATTAGAAATTTGATGAGACTGATAAGAAAGTATTCCAAGACTCCAGATATCACGTTAAACGATGTTAAAAATAGTAAAATTAATGGAATTATTACCATAAATTCTAAGGTTATGAAAATAAACATTATAGATAATAAAAGCTTTTACAATCTAAAACAATTTTATGACGGAATATAGGAACAAGAAAGAAACAAATGGTATACTTAAGTTATCATCAACTAAAGGTAGAGCTTCAACTATAGTAGCTATTATACCAGAAATAGCACCGTAAAGACCAAAGAGATAATAACCAAGGGGGATACAAACAATAGCCATACCTAGACTTCCCCAAAAACCTTTTACTCTTCGCTTATATACATAATTCCTTATTATACCAGTAACTCCATCACCAAATGACATATAAAATATTGGAAGTAATGGTATGAAAACATCTTTAGTAGACCAATAGTTTCCATCAATAACCCACATTATTAATAGTAATGTACCATATGAGAAAGTATAAAATATCTCTCCATAATTATCTTTTTCTTGGAACCATCCCATAATACCATCTTTAATCCTCCTTACTATAAGGTATGTCATCAATGTATAAGATGCTATAATAGGAACCAGAGGAGACGTAAATACAAATGGGGATAATACCGCAACTACACCACCACCCAGCATATGAATGGCTTTTCTTGCTACGTAAACACTTGTATACTTACTAATTATCTTGGAAATGTATAAGGTAACAATACCGACCCAAATTGTAAGTATAACTCCCCATAATATGTCAGCTAATGTCAAAAGAGGCATACAATATGAAAGATCACTGTTTATTTATAAGTTCACCTATATTTCATCATGCAAGTATTTTTATACAAAATGAATGGAAATAAATTAGTTCCACATGATAATGGTGATATAATAGTTATTGTAGATAGAATTGGTGTTAAAGTTTTTAATAAAAACGGAAATGAAATAACTAACTATTCTTTTTCTTTTTTAGGTGACGAAAGTTTGTTATTAGAGAAATTGAATGAATTAGAAAAAATTACTGGAGTTAAAGTTGATGTTAATTATGCACTTGCTTATCCTGACATTAGATCTAGAAGATTAAAACTAAACCAGTTAATTGGTTATGTGTTTGAAGAATATGTATTCTCTGTTCTTTCGAAATATTATAAAGTAGAGAGAAATAAGAAAATTTATGACTACATATACGGTATGAAAGTTCATAATAAACCAGATTTTATTGTTGAAGGAAAAATAGCAATAGAAGCAAAAGTTGGAGATTATAACAATGAACAGATAAGAGAATATGAAAAGAAGTTTCCCATAGGTGCAATAGTATTTCCTTGGAGTGGAAATTGTAAAGCGAGTAAGTGGATTTGTTTTTACTATTTTGTTAAAGATCCAGAGAGATTGCTTAGATGGATTGAGTTTTACATAATTAAGTAAAAAACCACAAGTAGAAAGATAAATTTATTACATAGTTTAAGTAAATGAATTTCATGGAGATAGGTACTCCTTTATTCGAAGGAGCAAAGAAACTTCTCTGGCTAGGTGGAGGAGAGTTAGGAAAAGAAATGGTAATTGAGGCACAAAGAATGGGTATAGAGACAGTTGTAGTTGATAGGTATGATATGGCCCCAGCTATGCACGTAGCCCATAGAAAATACGTTGTTAATATGTTAGACGGAAACGCAATAAAGAGTATTATAAAGAAAGAGAACCCAGACGCAATAATTACAGAAATTGAGGCTATAAACACAGATGCGCTATTAGAGTTAGAAAGTGAAGGATACAAAGTAATTCCTAACGCTAAGGCCGTAAAAATCTGCATGAATAGAATTGAATTAAGGAAGTTAGCGGCGGAAAAAGTTAAAGTACCAACAACACAGTATGGATTTGCTGAAAATCCTGAAGAAGTAAAGAAAATTTGCAAGGATATTGGATATCCTTGTATAATAAAACCAGAAATGAGTTCTAGTGGACACGGGCATGAGGTTGTATATAATGAATCTGAAGTAGAACAAAAGTTTAAAGAAGCTATTACACACGCAAGAGGAAAAAGCGAACAAGTAATAGTAGAAGAATACGTTAAAATTGACAGAGAACTTACAGTTTTAACCTATAGGTATTTAGATGATAAAGGAGTTGTAACTAAGACAATTACCCCAATTGAACATCAAAGACCCTCAGATGTGTATTACTACGTGGAATCTTGGCACCCCTCAACAGTGGATAAAGATATAATAGAAAGAGCCCAAGAATATGCTACAAGAGTTGTTAATGAATTAGGCGGTTTCGGTATATTTGGTGTAGAAATAATAGTCTCTGGGAATAGGGTATTATTCAGTGAAGTATCCCCAAGGCCTCATGATACTGGATTAGTTACAATGGCAAGCCTAGATATTAATGAATTTCAAATTCACGTTAGGAGTGCATTAGGTTTACCTACACCTGAGGTGAAGATAGTTTCGCCAGCTGCTGCACACGTTATTTTGGCAAATAATGAAGGATGGGCACCTAAATTTTTAAATGTAGAAAAAGCTTTGCAAATTCCTGGTGTTCAAATAAGGCTATTCGGAAAACCATCAACGTATTATAAAAGAAGAATGGGAGTGGTATTAGCTACTGGTAATACAGTAGAGGAAGCAAAGGAAAAAGCAAGGAAAGCAGCTTCATTAGTCCTAGTTACTTAGACCATGTATTTTCTTTAATTTATCTACTATTTCTAATACTCTTTTCTTGACAAATTCACTAGAAGCTATTAAACAACAATCCTCTAAAGTTTCAAATTCAGTAAAATCCAATCCAGCTATTTCTGCTATTGATAAAGCCCATATTCTTGCTGTAGCTTCATAATTATATCCTCCACCACCTGTCATAACTAACTTACCATTAGCAAATTGATGGGCAAGCGAGTGAACAGTCCTTACTACTTCAAGATAACCTTTTGTAGAAAGTTTAAGCTCTACAAGAGGATCTTCGTAGTAAGAATCTCCACCATTAAGAAGAAATATCAAATCTGGCTTAAACTCCTTAATCTTTGGAACAACTATTTCATTAAACGCGTAAAGATACATATCATCTCCAGTCCCTGGAGGCAACGGAATATTAATAGTCATACCTTTTCCCTCTCCAGAACCTATCTCATATTCATCTCCAGTACCAGGGAAAAATCTTGGATGAAACATATGAAGAGAGACTTTCAAAACTTTTGGGTCATCATAAAGCAAGTATTGAGTTCCATCGCCATGATGACCATCAATATCCACTAATGCAATTTTTTTGAAACTTCTCTCTGCCAACTTTATAGCTAACGCTACATCATTAAACACACAAAAACCAGACGCTTGGGATCTTTTAGCATGATGAAATCCGCCTCCAATATTTATAGTATGATCATAAGATTGTAGAAGCTCTACAGCTGTAACAGTACCACTCACTCTAATAAGAGCAGCTTCAAAAATTCCTTTAAATGCTGGAGTGTCTCCTTCATCTAATAATCCACTACCCTCTTCGCTCTTTCTCTTAATAAATTCTATATATTCTTTTGTATGTATAAGAGATAATAATTCTTCGCTAATTACCTTAGGAGGTACTATATCTATTTCGTGAAATGCTCCTCTTTCTTCTAAGAGTTTCTTAGTCATTGCTTCTCTAAGAGATTTAAAAGGATGATTACCTGGAAAGGAATAGTTTAAGTATCTATCATCCCATACAAACGCTGTCTTATGCACACATATTATACTCGTTGAAAAACTATATAAATGCACATCTGGATTTTTCCTTAATGATACCAAAAGAGCTTTTGGAAGAGCCTAAGGTAGTTGCATCATATAATGATAGAGTAAGGGAAGTCATTTCCAGAATGCAAGAAAATAATCAGTGGGTTGTTCCAGTAGTTAGAGATAAGGTTGTTATAGGAGTTATAAGTTATAATGAGTTGCTTAGAAGGAAAGTAAGTCCAGAATCTAAGGTAATAAATTTAATGATACCTTCTAATAATGTTTTAGAAAGTGAAGATGAAGCAAGAGTTGTAGCAAAATTTTATACAACTAAATCTAGAGCCTTAATAGTCGTCGATGATAAGAAAAGATTAGTTGGCATTATAAGTAGAGAAGGATTTTTATCATATTATCTTAGCAGGGGGGAAATACCAGACGCAAAAGTTAGAGAAGTGATGAACAGTCCAGTTATTACGATAGATGCTAACGATTCGGTTGCAAGAGCTAGATGGCTTATGAGTAATAATCATGTATCTAAATTACCGGTCTTGGAAAACAAAAAACTTGTAGGAATTGTTACGACCAGAGATATTGTAAACAGACTATATTCAGAAGGAGGTAAAAAGAAATCATCAATTCTAACTGAAGAAGAAAGATTAATGGCACTCCCAGTCAGAGAAATTATGACATATCCAGTTATTACTACAGATGGAAATCAGAACGTTAAGCAAGCCTTAGAGACCTTGTTAAGGAGAAAGATATCTGGTATGCCAGTCATTGAAGGTGACTTGATAGTGGGAATGTTTAGTGGTATTGATGTTGTAAATCTTATTGCAAAGAAATTTGAACTTGAGATGCCAATAGAGGCTAAACTAAGTGGAGAATTAAAGCAAGGAGACGTTAAAGCAATGATTGACGGTATTCTAGAGAGATATTTGGCAAGACTCGAAAAGTTAACAGAAGTGATAAACTTTAAAGTTACCTTCAAAGAAGTTGCTAAAAGTCAAGATAAGAAAGTTTACCAAGTAACTGCAAGAGCAGTAACAAAGATTGGTGATTTCATAAGTAAAGACTCTGATTGGGATCCAGTAACTGCTGTTAGGAAAGCAGTAGAAAAATTAGAGGAAAGAGTAACTAGAGAGTTAAAGAAAATTGAAGCGAAAGGAAGAAAGCCAAAGGCAGAGGAAGGTTGAAGATTGGTATAGTCCAACCATTAAATACAACTAATGCATTATATCTTACTGAGGAGTCTCTAAAGTCGGGAGCAGAGATAGTACTATTACCAGAAAAATGGATAAGAACGCTAGATGATTTACCATTACATAATTTTCAACAATTAGCTAAGAAATATACAGCGTATATCATACCAGGGGCAATAGAAGATGGAGTTTCAATTATCTCCCCTCTAATTGACCCAAATGGAGAAATAAAAGCTATAGCTAAGAAAATACATCTCTTCGGAGATGAAAAAAATAGATTACTTTCAGGCAGTTCAGCTATAATTTTTAAATATAGAGGAATAAAGATAGGAATAGCGATATGTTATGATGTAGACTTTCCAGAAATAGTTAGAGAAATGTTTTTACGAGGAGTGGAAATACTACTAGTACCCTCAAAAATTCCTAAGGATGGAATAGATTTATGGAGAGAATATTTGAAAGTAAGAGTTTTAGAAAATAGAATAGCTCTAGTTAATGCAAATGCTTTTTCTCCTCCAGAGTATCTAGGTATGAGCATAGCATACATACCTTCGCTCAGAGGAAGATTTATTGAGGCAAAACCTATAGGTGAATTAGGAGATAAAGAAGGACAAATTGTTATTGATATTAATCCTCTTTCCTATATGAGTTTTAGAATTGAAAGGCTTAAAGAATATAAACAGTTTGATATTAAGGAGTTAGAATGATCAGTCCCGGTGGATCTCTTCATAAATCAGTTAAGGACGCGGTCATCATAAACAGAAAACTGAAAGGAGGAAAAAATATTTTACTTTATTCATTATCTTTAGGATGAATTATTAACAATGGTTCTTTTACGACGTTAAGATCTCCCTTAGGATTCTCCGAGACTTGATAAAATATTTTTATATAAACTATATATTTTCCTGCCGTTAAATTAACATTAACTTTTGTTTGATATAAATTAAGTAATAATGTTTTATTTCCTATTTCAATAGTTATATTAAACTCAGTAAATACTTTACTTAATTTCTCTGAATGAAGTAGTTGAATAACGTAAGTTCCATTACTTGAGACAATCACAGTGGCGTTTGATGTAATATTTCCTTTTTCTCCAGGAGTTATATTTCCTAGATTAATATATGCTGGAATTATCTGAGACGTTGAATTACTTACTTGCACATGATAAGAGATATATGCTAATGGACCATATCCATTCACTCCAGCTACAAAAATCCCTGCAGCTACAGCTACCATTGCTATTAATCCAATTAATAGTGCTTTCATCACTCTTTGGTAAAACGTTTCGTTTTTAAATATTTATCTCTATTTCACTCTGTTTCAGTAATGAAATGCTATAATTAAACTATTTTTTAACTATATAAATCATGAATTACATCTACCTATATAGAGAAATAGAGTTTTTAATTAATCCCAAAATCTCTATTTGTGCAGTCAGTAGAACTTCTCATGGAAGTCAATAGCTTAAAATCAGTAGTTAGGGAAGCTTTAGATTTTTCAGAGAAAAACAATTTGGTTCCGCTAATCTCATTCTATTTAGAAGATGATTTATTAAAAAAATTAGTAAAAATGCTAGATTCTAAATTAAAGGATATTTTCAAAAAATATAGCTATAGTAGAGATTTATTCATAAAAGAAGCAAAAAAGATATTAAATACTGAACCAGAAGAAATTTTTACTCATTTTATTTATTATGCTATACCAATAAGTGAAAAAACTGAAATTATGATAATTAAAAATAATTGGATTCCTCCTAGAGCTGTAATATTAAATGGAAAAGTGAGGTTCACTTTTATGCCTTATTCAAATATAGAAGACATGGAAAAAGCAATAAAAACCCAAAATGATGATGACATAATTGTTGAATTTGAAAATGGAATTGTGAAAAACTACGATAGAAAAAGGAATATATTTACAGATTTTAGGAGTGTTACACAAGTATTACAATCTCGAAATAAAGTTAGTGTAAATTTATTCACATCACTAAAATCAATATTTTATCTTACGATTCTAAGTAATAATGTGTACCCCTATAAAAATAAAATAGAAATTAATATAAGAGATGGAGAATTCCACTTTAATATAATCCAGGGAAAGGCTACAAGAGACGATGTTATAAATGGTACTACTTTAACAGCAGAAAGCAAAGCCGAGTTATATTACGACTATAAGAAAAACAGTATAAACAAAGAAATTATATTAAATGGTTTAATTTACAAATTACCTAGTTTTTAATTAAAAATACAATACTAATAAATTAAACATCATACTTCAAATTCTAATGTAAATATGTTTTAAAAATATGTAGTGAAATATTAATTATTTTTCAAATTTACTTATATACCTCAAAAAGAATAAGAATATTGACAATTATGAGACTTAGTTGGGTTATAGGAGGAGCACAAGGTACTGGGATTGATACGGCCGCTAATATTTTTGGAAATGCAGTAGCCTCAGCTGGTTATTATATATATGGAAACAGAGAGTATTACTCTAATATAAAAGGAAGACATAGCTATTTCTCTTTAACAATTAGTGACAAAAGAGTAAGGAGTAATACTCAAAAGATTGATATTTTAGTATCTTTTGATGCAGAAACTGTATTTCAACATTTCTATGACGTTAAAGATATTCTAATTTATAATAAGGCAGTAGAAACAACAAAAATCGATGCTGTACAATCAATGGAACCAGAACTAGCTGAAAGAATAAAGGATTTTCTAACTAAACAAGGGTATGAAACTACAGTTAAGGGAGCTCTTGAATATGCAAGTAAAAATAACGTGACACTAATACCAGTTAACTATGACGAAATAGCTAAGAAAGTCGCTGATGAGATGAAAGTTCCTTTATCAGTTACTGAGAGAGTTAAAAATATTGTAGGAATTACAATCTCATATAAGTTACTTGGTCTAGATGTAAATTACCTTATTGAAGCTATAAACAGTACTTTTAAGCAAGATCTTTATAGGAAAATGAATGAACTTGCGGTTAAAGATTCTTATGATATAGTTGAATCAAGATACAATCTAAAACCGAGTTCAAAGGAGAGAAGAAGATTCTGGTTAGATGGTAACACTGCTGTGGCCATAGGAAAGATTTATGGAGGAGTAAGATTTCAATCATATTATCCGATAACTCCAGCCTCAGATGAAAGTGTATATATAGAGGCCCATCAGGATGTTTTAATGGAGGATCCAATAACTGGAGATAAAAAGAAGGGTACTATCGTTGTAGTCCAAGCTGAAGATGAATTAGCCGCAATAAATATGGCTATTGGTGCAGCACTAACTGGAGTTAGAGCTGCAACAGCTACTTCTGGTCCAGGTTTCTCTTTAATGGTTGAAGGATTAGGATGGGCTGGAATGAATGAGGTTCCAGTTGTAATTACTTATTATATTAGAGGAGGTCCTTCAACAGGTTTACCTACTAGAACTGCTCAATCCGATTTAATATTCCCTATATTTGCTGGACATGGAGAATTTCCAAAGATTGTTTTAGCATCTGGAGATCATGCCGAAGCATTTAAGGATGCTATCTGGGCATTGAACCTAGCAGAAAAATATCAAACACCAGTTATTCATCTTGTTGAGAAAACTTTGGCAAACTCTTATTCAACGATTCCTTATGAGGAACTTGAATTGGATAAATTAAAAGCGGAAAGAGGGAAGATTGTAGAGTCTGGAGATATTAGTTATAAGAGGTTTAAGTTTACTGAAGATGGAATTTCTCCAAGAGCTTTCTTAGGTAAGGCAACAATGTACTATACTGGTGATGAACATAATGAAGAGGGACATATATCAGAGGATGTAGTTAACAGAACTATGATGTATGAAAAGAGAATGAAGAAACTTGAAGTTGCAGATAAAGAAATACCAGAAGAGAGTAGAGTGAAGATTTATGGTGATTTGAACTCAAGAAACTTAATAATCACTTGGGGATCACCCACTGGAGTACTAAGGGATATACTTGAAGAATCAAACTTCGATTTTACCCTACTACAAATTAGAATGTTCTCTCCATTCCCTAAGAATTTAGTGAGTAAGCTTATGGAGGGTAGAGATAAGATAATTACTGTAGAAGGAAACTATCTTGCTCAAACTTCCCTCTTAGTAAAAATGTATACTGGTAAAGACGTTACTAATTCAATTCTAAAATGGAATGGTAGACCATTCTTAAGAGATGAATTAGAAGAAGCATTAATTAAAGTTATTAAAGATGGGGAAAAGAGGGTGGTGTTAAATGGCGGCATTTAAACCTCAATGGAATGATTGGTGCCCTGGATGCGGTAATTTCGGAATTTTAAATGCTGAACAACAAGCGATAGTTGAGCTTGGAGTAGATACCAAGAATGTAGTAGTGGTATCGGGAATTGGTTGCTCTGGTAAAATACCGCATTTCTTTAGAACTCCAATCTCTGGAGTCCATACTCTACACGGAAGAGCAATTGCTTTCGCTACTGGAATAAAGTTATCTAATCCAGATTTAGTAGTTATCGTAAATGGAGGAGATGGTGATCTATTAGGAATAGGTGCGGGACATTTTGTTGCTGCAGGAAGAAGAAATGTTGACATGGTTGTTATTCTTCATGATAATGGAGTTTATGGTTTAACAAAGGGACAAGCTTCACCCACATTAAAAAGAGGAGAAAAACCTAAGTCTTTACCTAGACCTAACATAAATGATGCAGTAAACCCAATAGCTTTAGCAATATCAAGTGGTTATACTTTCGTGGCAAGAGGTTATGCTTATGATGTAAAACATCTAAAAGAATTGATAAAGAGTGCTATAAAACATAAAGGATTAGCCCTAATTGATGTACTTCAACCTTGTCCTACTTACAACGATATAAATACTAAAGAGTGGTATGACAAAAGAATTTATAAATTAGACACATTGCCAGACTGGGATCCAGTAGTTAAAAAACCAGAAGAAGTAAATGAAAAAATAAAGAGAGCAATTGATAAGAGCTTAGAATGGGGAGACAGAATACCAATTGGAATATTTTACCAAAATGAACTAGTGCCCAGTTATGAGGAGCGTATAAAAGCTAATTCACCAGCATATCTTGATTATACACCCGCTAAACAATTAATCGAAAAAGAAGGAAAATTAACCACTATAATTGACCCGTTACTAAAAGAAAGGGAAGTAGACTAATTTTAGTTGATTTAATTTAACTTTTTTACTTTTTTAGAAAAAGAATTGATCAATCATAAATCCTAGAATTTTATTTTTTCTCATCAAAATATACTTTTTTAAATGATGGAGGAAGCTCATTAATATCCTTTGTCGAGACTATTAGTACACAACACCAATCCTTAAATTCCCACGGATCTGCATCTTTAAATATGTAGTATTTTAATCTATCTGGAGCAGATGAATTTTCAATTATTCTGTAATCTTTTACGTTCTTAACAACCACATATACGTTATCTCCTTCAATTTCCTCATTAACTATATTCCATACTACTTTTCTATTCTTCACTTTTTCCCAAGGCTCGGATAATTCGGCTACCTTAAAGCCCGAAGGGGCTTCGCCTATTACTTCAAGGATTTCTTTCATTTCAATATTTCCTTTATCATCTAGTATTACTAAAGTATCTCCTTTTGGATAATAAAGATAGTATTTATTCTCAGCATGACCTATAAGTATAACAAAGATTTTTTCTCCATTAAAATTAAGAAAATACTCGCTCATTAATCCAACCCCGCTATGAAAATATTGTTAGGATCTAATGCTGACTTAATTAATTTAAATGTTGAATATGAAAAACCAAAACATTTTTCATCATCTTGGCAACCTTTTTCTATTATCACTGTATATCCCTTGTCTCTTAATTTTAAAGCATTAGGGTCACAAACTCTAACGTAACCTGCACCCACATATGCTATTCCTTTTTGAAATAGCCTTAATACTTCAATTTCTTCCCCCCTAGCAGTTATTATTCCGAGTATTTTTTCACATTCTAAGTCTATTTTTGGTAAGCCTTCACTAAAGTTAATTGAATATTCTTCGCTCACTTTCTTTATAAAATTGGCAAACCCACCAAATATTAAGTAATTTGTAATTTTAGCACTATTTACAGTTGATAGTATTCCCCACGGTCTAAGAGAAATATATCTAAAAGGATCTTCTACCTCAGCATATGCTATCATTTCAGGTTTTGGAATTAGACGAAATATTAACTCTAAGTAAATTCCGAGGCTACCTAAAGCTCCAGATAAGACTTTCCATATTTTATATCCGCTAGAAAATTTTGTTGTTTTACTTCCACTTCTTATTATTTCTCCATTGCCAGTTACTATTTTTGCACCTAATATGAAGTCTTTAGGATAAGGGTAAAGTAATGAAAAAATCGATGGTTTATTTGTAGAGGCTAAACCACCTAAAGTACCAGAATAAGTAAATGGAAGAAATAATCCCTCGCTCTTTATAGCTTCTTCTAGCATATCCACAGAGACTCCCGCTTGAGCAACAACATATAAATCTGATTTTGAAATTTCTATTATTTTATTCAATTTAGACATAGAAATACAAACATCTGCAAAAAGCTGTTTACCTATATGATTTGTCCCTAATCCGAAAGGATGTACAGTTAATTTCTGCTCGTTAGCCTTTCTAATCAAATTAACTACTTCTTCATAAGAAGAGGGGTAATATATTTCTTTACAATCAGCATTATGTATAAGCAATTTAAACTACATAAATCAATCACTACTGATGCTAAAAAAGTTAAAAGAAATCGTTGGCGATAGATGGGTGATCACTACTGAGGATAAAAAGTTATATGGATTTGATGGCCTAACTGCAGTTAAAAAAGAACCAGAAGCCGTTATATTACCTGGTAATGAAGAAGAAACAATAGAAGTAATACGTGAACTTATACATAACAAAAAGAAGATTATAATTAGAGGTTCGGGTACAAGTTTAAGTGGTGCTACAGTTCCCATAGAAGAGGATGAATATATAGTTTCTCTTTCTAGGCTAAACAAAGTTTATTCTCAAAAGGGGTTTGAAATAGAAGTAGGTCCCGGTATAGTTAACGCAATGGTAACAAAAAATGCACCGTCTCATTTATTTTATGCACCAGATCCTGCTAGTTTTCAGGTATCTAGTATTGGAGGAAATATATCCCATGATTCTGGTGGTATTCATGTAGTGAAATATGGTCCAACGTTTAATAGCGTAATCTCGCTTAAAGTTATTCTACCAAATGGCGAAGTCGAAGAATTCTATCCAACTCCATATTTGAACCTATCTAGCTTATTCATAGGGGCTGAAGGGACTTTAGGTGCAATATTAAGAGCAAAATTGCGCTTATTCCCAAAGCCATTATCTAAGAAGACTGTGATTGGAATATTTAATAGTATAAAAGATGCGGGTAAAGCGATTATTAGTGTTTTTGAAAATGGTGTAATACCATCTGCATTAGAATTAATGGATAGAAATGCTATAAGGGCTATAGAAAAAAGTAGATATAAAGCTGGGATTCCAGATGTAGAGGCTATACTTCTCATAGAATTAGATGGTCATAATATTCAGGTAAATGAGGAAGAGAGTAGAGTGAAGAGAGCAATAGAAGAGAATGAGGGAGAAGTAATAATACCAACTGATGACTCTAGATTCTGGAATGCGAGGAAAGGAGCATTTCCAGCTATGGGAACTATTTCTCCAGCCTATATTACATTAGATTGTAATGTTCTACGAAGTGATTTGCCAAATGTTTTAGAGTTTATATCAAGTGTAGCTGAAAGGTATAGAGTCTATATCGCTAACGTATTTCACGCTGGTGATGGAAACTTACATCCCTTAATCTCATATGATCCAGATGATTTTGATAGTTTTATGAGAGCTGTAAGAGCTAGCGATGAGATCGAAAAGTTTGTAATAGAACATGGAGGAGTTCCGTCGGGAGAACACGGAATTGGTATTGAAAAAATTAAATATATGAATATTTACTACAATGAAAAGGAATTGGAAATACTAAAGATGATTAAGAACAAATTTGATCCAAATAATTTATTCAATCCTTGTAAAATGTTTGGAGGATGCGAAATAAAAAGTAAAGAAATTAAGGTGCTTTGGGAATGGGATTAGAAGAGGAACTAAAAAAATGCGTACATTGTGGTTTTTGCCTAGAAGCTTGCCCTACTTATGTAGTAACAAGATCTGAAGTTCACTCTCCAAGAGGCAGAATAACTGCTGTAAAACTAAACATTCTTAGTGAGGGTATTAATACGTGTATGTATTGTAGAAGATGTGAGCTAGCTTGCCCTAGTGGAGTAATATATTCTGAGATTATAACAAGAGTTAGAAAACCAAATACAATACAAAAAGTAATGTTAAGACTATTAGAGAGACCTCATATTCTTCCTTATTTTATACGAGGAGAATATGCTAAAAAGATTCCAGTTAAGGCTGAGAAACCTATAGAGTATAGAGACAATAATGAAGAGATAATTCTCTTCCCCGGATGTATAACCTCAATTTTCTTTAAAGAAACTGTGCAAAAAACACTAAATTATTTGAAGAGTCTAGGCTATAGAGTAAAGATATATAATGGTTGTTGTGGTTTAGCACATAAGAATGCTGGTGAATTAAATAGAAGTAAAGAGCTGATAGAAAAATTAAGGAAGGAGTTTCATGGAAGGACAATTGTTTCCTTATCTTCTAACTGTTCAGCCCATATGAAAGAGAATGGTTTAGAAGTATATGATTTTCCAGAATTTATAATCAAATTTAATCTACCTTTACCGAAAGTAGAAAGAAGGCTAACTATTCACGAACCTTGTCACGCTAATATTCTAGGGTTAAATAAGTATACAAGAGAAGTTCTTAGCAAGATGGGAGTTGAAATTAGTGAATCGGAGGAACCTTCCTTCGAGTGCGGAGCTGGTGGTGATTATTTCCTATTTCATGAAGAAATTTCTGAGAAGGTAATGCAAGTAAAGAAAGAGAAGACTCTAAAAAGTGGAGTGAACACAGTAGTGTCTACAAATCCTAGTTGCTCATTGGCTTTTATTAAAATGGGACTTAAGCCAATTCATATAGCAGACCTCCTTTAATATTTTTAAGGATTTTTGCTTTTATTACAACCTTTTTTAACTGGTAATTTGCAAACTGACTAAGAAGAGTATTATGTGAAGAATCTAAAATTAAGAGTCCTAACTTAAGACTCTAGACATGATAGTTACAGTTATTAACCAAAAAGGTGGTGTAGGAAAAACTACAACTTCGGTCAACTTAGCTTATACGTTTAGTAAAATAAAAAATAACGTAGCTTTAATGGACTTAGACCCAGAGGGAGGAGCAACAATCTCTTTTGGTATGAAGAGAGATAAGAAAGAACTTAAACTTGGAGAAAAAAGTGTAAATATATTTAACGTCGAGGTTTTCCCTTCTCATATAGGTTTACTTCAACTAGAACTAAATGGTGACATTGAAACTATAGTAAATGATTTAAAGAAATTATCGAATTCTTATGATGTTTTAGTTATAGATACGCCTCCAAATTTAGGTACACTTTCGGTTTCGGCAATGATAGCAGCTGATAAGATTATTTCCCCAATAACTCCACAACCTTTGTCAATAGAAGCTGCTAAGAATTTAGACTCTAGACTTACTACTCTGAAAAAACAAGCCATAGCTTTTACTAATATGTCAAAGAGAGCTGTAAAGATTGAATTCTCTTCTGTGAAGAGTGTAGAGATTTCTATTCCTCCCTCTAAACTCTTTTATGAAGCCTCTAGACTCGGAGTTCCAGCAGTCAGATATGAAGAGTTTAGAGTCAAGAAATTAAAATTCTCACCAATTTTTGAAGAATTAGCGAAACTGGTGTTAGAAAGTTGAGTGAATTAGATCTTATTTTTGGTAGAAAGAAAAAAGAAGAAAAGAAAGAGACTGAAATACAAGTAGAAAAAACCGTAGAAGAGAATAAAAGTATCACGACAAACGCAAATGAAGTTTCGAATAATAATATAGAAGAAATAATGAAAAAATTTATAGATAAAGATCCAAAAATTGGTATATGGAGCTATCCTTCATACCTTGTTCTACAATACCTCTATAATACAGTCCCAGGGTTCAAAATGAGTAGAACTGCTAAGGAAGCCTTAGAAAGAGGCTTAAAAGAAATGTATCCAGACCTCTTTCAAGTTGCAGAAAAAGTAGCTAAAGAAAATGGAAAAATCTAATGTCGTATTACGCTACGGATGCTTTCAACATAAAAATTTTTTATTAGAACTATCTCTTCTTTGTCACTTTGTTGTAAAAAAGAAGTAGAGCAGAAAGTAGTATCATACCAAAACTTATCAATATAAGTAAATAATCAATTTCTAACAATAAATTGTTAGGAATCACAACTAAACTGATAGGCTTAGTATTATTATTAATGAGAACTGCAGGTCCGCTAATTACACTATACGTGTTTGTCCCCTCAACTAAAGTTCCAGCAATTGATTGAGCACGTATAGGTCCGTTAGCTAAAACTTCCGCTTGGGAAATAGTTGTAGATTGATACGGTTTTAATACAATCTCATTATAATTTAGAGTAAGCAGATAATCCCCTAATCCTATAGAGAACAATAGTAAGAAAATTCCAATAATTAATATTTTTTTCCATTTCACACTTTATATTTGTTTCCTCGCCAAAATATATATTTTTGTCTTAACGCAAAAGGAGTAAGAATAAGAGCATAGAAAATAGCAAATAATGATGCTATTGCAGGAATAATATAATATCCTGTACGATAACCCCTTATAATATTTTTTAGAACCCATAGTATTAAAGGAGTGCTATAGATAGGGGATAAAAAAGATAAAATAAGAAAAACTAGCATGAAAACAGAGAGAAGAATAAATGCATGAAACCCTCTTCTTGAATACATATATACAGTTATCATCTGACGTTCTGACCATTTTATTAAATTTCTTTCATCAAATATATTGAGCGGAACAGCATTAATTATAAATCCTATATTTCCTCTCTCCTTTGCAATTCTTGTTAAAGTGCAATCGTCACACCAGTTCTTACTGAGCTCTTCAATAACATATTTATCGAAGAAATCTCTTCTGAATGCCATACTTCCTCCCCAAAGGAATGTACCTCCTACAGCTTGTGACTCAAAGCCAAAAGTCCAAAACCCTGCCCTTATGAAATTTCTTAAAGTTAATTTATATGGTTTAGGCCATGAGAAAACTGTTGTAGCTACAAAATTAGATAAAGGTTTCACAAGTTCCTTAAGCCAATAGCTTGGATACCATGTATCTGAATCAGCGAACACTATGATATTGCCTGAAGCATATTTAAGGCCAGTTAATTGTGCCTTTATTTTTCCGCTACATAAACTACATACATCTTCACTCTTTATTATTTTCACACTATATTTTTTAAGAATAGGTACTGAAGGATCCTCGTAATCATCAACTACATATATAACTTCGTAACGGGGATAATCTTGCGCTAAGAGGGATTTTATATTTTCTTCAAGATTAACATCTAATCCTTTGATTGGTATAATTACTGATGCGAACCCATTAAAGTCACCGTTAATTTTCTTTAGCTCAACTTCTTTGTATATTTGATATATTAATAGTATATCTGCTAGAATTGGTAATGGAATCAAAAATTCTATTAGCATCAATATACTCTAATCTTAACTTCTCAATCAGATTTAAAGCTTTTTCAGATATACCGGGAGATACTAACGCACCTCTTGCCTTTCCATAACTCTCCAAAAAGAACATGTAGTATCTGTGAAGTTGAGAAACCGCTTGAAGTGTTGCCTTACTCCTCTTGAACTCTAATACAAAAGGCGTTCCAAACTTATCATATCCAAAAAGATCAACTATACCATAAGGTATTCTATATTCTCTCTGTATGGGTTTAAATCCTTCTTCTATTAAATTAGGATTTTCCAGTACTAGGTCTACTATATCTTTCTCTGTTCCTTTAATATCGAAATTACCGCTATTTACTTCAGCAGAGGTAAGATAATAGAGTCTTCTAAGAATAATATATAGTCTCTCTTTCGGTCTCTTTCTTATAGACTCTATACTTAATACTCCAGACTCTTTTCTCACAACTATTACACTACCAGGAGGTTGCCAATTTATTGGTTCCCTTTTAGTGTGTTCATGAACAATTACACTGCCATCAACCTTAATTATTATTAGCCTAGAAGCGAGAGAAGCATGAGAATAAGCTCTTCCTTCGTATTGAATTTCGCAATCACCAAACAACGTTATAAGATTGTTATACATGTTTTTAACAAGAAAATGGTATGCTTCCTCCAAACTAGGATTTAGTAATACTTGAGTCACAGTATTACTAGGGGAAATTGCTTAAATAACTTTTTTCATGAAATTGACTATTTCATTTATTTCACTAATTGTTGGATGAAGAGAGTAGAGTAAATTTCTATACATTGAAAAATCTTCAATCCACTCTTTACAGTCTAGAGAGTAGAAATGAGTTATATTTCCATCTTCTGGTATGATAACTTTAGCACAACCCTTTTGTGATTGCAATTCCATAGTTATTTTTCTATTAGTAGTAAATCCGGGTTTATCTTTCATAAATTCTTTATTAACATCTATTAATATACTTATAACTTCAAAATCAAGATATTTTCTAGGATCTAGATAAATATCTTGCATTTCATCTAAGAATTTCATGAGAATTGAAAGAGGTAAATTATTTTGAAGAGAAAATTGAGCTATACCTTCCTTCATAATTTCAGAAAATTCTCTAACTATAGGCTTTATTTTTTCCTCTCCTTCAACACCTTTTTTTACTAGCAAATTGTGCATATCAAAGAATTTTCCTTTCTCAAAGCTAACCCTGAATTTAGGTGAATTAAGTCTAATTATTATGTCATTATTTAACTTGCTATACTCCATACTGTAGAGTTTATAGTTGCAATTGAATAATATAGAGTCTTGATTACACTTAAAATGAAAACTAACTTCACTCATTAGGTACAGAATATAATATGATTGTTAATATTGTTTGAATTTAAAACTTTGAATTCTAATATTAAATTGATGAAATTAAAGATTGTACCGCCTCCCTCACCATATAAAGGAAAGAGGTATGCAGTAGTTTCAAAAAAGAACGCGGAGTATCTAGGAGATTATGCAAGGATTATAACTAAAACCAAGGAGATCGTACTCAAAGTAGGTGTCAGTAATAAAATTGATGATAACGAGATAGGAATTAGTAGACTTTTTATATCAGGGGAAGATGAAGCTGAGGTTGAACCAAAGAAGATAGAAGAGTCTAGAGAAGTAGTTATAAAAACGCCTTTAAGGATAGATGGATTAGAAGATTATATAAGGAAAATTTTATTTAAACAACCTATATATGAAGGGGAGAAAATTTTTATCCCATTTATACATGGTAAAATAGAGATCGAAATAAAAAAGGTAGATAATCAACTTGGTTTTATCGGAAAATCTACACTTATAATTTTAGTCTAGCACCACCATCTACTGGTATAACAACACCATTAACCCATTCAGCCTCTTCAGTTAATAACCAAACGATAACCCTTGCAAAATCTTCGGGAGGAGCTTTAAAATCGCCAAGCTTCCTCAATTTCTTCCAGTCCCTGTCTGGTACAAAGTCTCCATCTATAAAACTTGGAGCAATTCCTACAACCCTAATTCCTCTACTCAGCAATTCAGAGGCTAAAATTTCAACTTCTTTAGCTAAACCTGCCTTTCCAACAGCATAAGAAAGTTGTGTAGGATAAGCTGTATAAATACCCCTAATTGCTGAAACTAGAACTATAGTTGAACCTTCTTTTAATTTACTTAAAGAATAGTGTACAACATATAAAGGAATTTTAATATGGTTATTTATCATCTCATCTAAAGCTTTTAAATCTTCTACAGTATCTTCTATGTAACCTCCAACAGTTACAACTAAGTCAGTAAAATTACCAGCCTTTTCAACAACTTCCCTAGCCTTTTCCAGCGTTGATACATCTCCGACAACATAAGTTATCTCACCTATACTCTCTAGACTCTTCTTTATTTCTTTTAGTTTCTCTTCATTACGAGAATTAATTACAACACTGGCTCCCTCCTTAAGTAGAAAGTATGCAAGAGCATAGCCTAATCCTTTGCTCACTCCAACAATTAATACGCGTCTTCCTTTTAGTCTCATCTTACCCCACCTAAGTATGTTTTTAATTTATCCCCAGATATTATAGGCATACTGCATTTATTTCCTATACATACAAAGGCTCTACTTACTCCTTTATTATAATTTATCATAGAACGCATATATGACGGAAGGTAGTCTTTCTTTGAGTCATCTATTAATTCTACAACCTTCATCGGATAATATAAGGTTAAAGCTGTATCATGTAACCCTTCAGCTTTGCCATCCTTTTCATCTACAATAACTATATGAGCTACTCCTTTAAGAAAGCTCATTACACTAAACAAAACACCAGAAGTAAAAGCAGGAGAACTTTCATAAATTTTTACGTCTATTTTTTCCTCCGTTATTTGAGAGAGCTTAATGAGAGCTTTCAGCCTTAATGATTCTGGTGACTCATTAGGGGAATCGAGCACATAACCCTCTTTATCTTTTAGTGTTTGTGAAAGGGATAAAGCCATATCTTTATACTTATCATTTCCAGTTACCTCATAAGCAGCTATTAGTGCTAAAGTAGATGACGCATAGTCTTCCAGTAATCCTTCTTTGCCTCCTTCAAGTCTTCTTGTAATGTTCTTACTTAACTTACTTACAATTTCTAATGCATCATTTAATCCAGCTTTTAGTATTGGATAAGTATATAGTAAAGCTTCTGCTACCCTAGAATTAGGATAAGTATATAAATTCTCGTCCCTAAAAGGCTTTTTCCTATTCTTCTCTCTATACTCTAGAAGTTTATTCCTTATTTCGTTTAATTTTTCCACGGAATAATATTTTGCAAGATCTCTAGAGTCTATAGTCCTCCTTAAGACTTTTCTTCCTTCTACCTCTTTACCTAGCTTTAAATTAAAGAATTTGAACCAAAAATCAATATCTTCACCTTTTAGCGCATCAGAAAATTCTCCTTCAGTCCATGTATAATAATAACCCTCTATGCCTTCAGAATCAGCGTCAAGACTGTTTGCAAAACCTCCTTCAATTTTCATATCTCTAACAAGAAAATTATACATAAGCCTCAAACAGTCGTATATGTCTGAATCTTGCGTTAGTTGGTATGCTTGTAAATAGTCTAATAAAAGCTCAGCATTATCTATAAGTAATTTTTCAAAATGAGGAACATACCATTCATTGTCCACCGTATATCTGTGAAAACCACCACCAACTTGATCGAATATTCCTCCATAGAACATTTTCTTCAAAGTAAAGAGAGAAAGCTTTCTTTCCGTATCACTACTAGTATAAAAAGAGTAACCTAGTAAAAGCTCATCTACTGTAGGATGCGGAAATTTCATTTCTCCTTGAAGTCCACCATTCTCGAAATCATAAACAGAAACAATACTTGAAATAGAGTTTTCTATTACTTCCCATTCTGGAGTCATAGTATTAAATTGCAGTTTCAGAGATGAAGTAGCCTTAGTAACTTCTAATATCTTTTCTCTATCTTCTTTCCATACTCTCAGAATTTCTCTTAAAAGTCTCTTAAAACCAATTCTTCCGTATCTATCTTCTGGAGGGAAATAAGTCCCTCCGAAAAACACTTTCTTATCTGGTGTCATAAATACTGTTAATGGCCAACCAGATTCTCCGGTGATTGCGCTTACTAGATTTTGTAGCTCTCTATCCAAATCTGGAAGTTCATCCCTATCTACTTTTATCGCAACAAAATTTTCATTTATTATTTTCACGACTTCTGGATCGTTATAAGTTTCTTCGTCCATCACATGACACCAGTGACACCAAGAAGCACCCACATCAACCAGTACTGGTTTATCTTCTTTTTTAGCTCTCTCAAAAGCTTCCTCTCCCCAAGGATACCAATCAATAGGACTATTCACAGCTTGTAAAAGAAATGCACTTTTACTTTCTTTTAACCTATTCATTAACATATTTTAATGATGTATTAGAATAAATTTGTTTGGATTATTGTTGTCTCTTTTTAAGAAACAAATAGAATGATAAAGCTATTAAACCAAGTCCTATACCAATAAATCCCTGAGAATTAGATACGTTATCCGCACTAGAGCTTTTATCATTAAGGAAAGTTATATTTAATGTTATATTATTATTAAGAGCTAGAATATAAAAATTTGTAGTAATATTGTTAATAAACATAGTTTTTGATGAATAAATATAAAGAAGAGAATTATTTAAAGCATAAAACTCTGTTGATTTATTTATTATAAGCGAAGACCCATTACTAAAAGTTACTCTAATATTTCCAGATCCATTAAGATTTAAAGAAACTTTTACAAATTCTGGTATGGCTGTAATATTAAGTGTTTCAGAACTATTTATAGCTCTAGTGTATTCGATGTACCTTGTCCCATTTATCTCCACATAGTAACTTGGATTTAGAGGAGAAACTGAAATTATTACACTTCTATTAAAAGTTAGGAGAGTAGAATTATGTAGGAAAATCGATGAGTCATTGGTAATTACTAAGACTTCCACGGGTCCTTTAATAATTATCTTTAGTGCATAACTATTAGTTACCGTGCTAGATAATGCTACAAATATTAAAATAATTAATAGTGATAGCAGAAGCTTTCTCACATAATATCTCTAGAGTATTAAAAGAAGAGAGTAGAGTCACAATATTATTTTTCCCTTATCGTATACGGACTCATTAACTTCTTTATAGGGTAAAATTATTGTATCTCTATTTACAAATACACCATCATATATTACTACCTCATCACCCAAAATAACTGAATCTAATCTAACCCATTTTCCTAAATTATCTTTATCACCTAAGATACTATCTCTAATATAACTAAAACTATCGACTTTAACATCTTCCATTAATATACTTTGGTCTATATAAACACCATTACCAATTGACGTATTCTTACCAATAATACTATTAAATATGAATGAGTCCTCACTTATATTTACGCCACTACTTATATAATAAGGTGGAATTAGGTTAACTTTTTCACTCACTTTTGCTTCTTCATTAATATATCCCTTAGGATATTTTAAAGATAGAAGTTGTAAATTTATTCTTATGTAATCTGATGGTACTCCAATATCCATCCATAATCCATCATATTTATAAACAGCTATACAAGTATTATCAGATAGAAGTTTTGGTAGAAAATTCTTAGCTATGCTTTGCCCATCTATTTTTTCTAATAATTTTTTCTTAAATACATATATACCCGCATTTATAAGGTTAGATACCGGATTCTTTGGTTTTTCTATTATTTGTACTAAGCGTTCTCCCTCCGTTATTAAAACACCATATCTTCTAGGATCTTCTACAGGTTTTCCTACTATCGTTGCATCACAACCTTCTTTTTCATGAAATTTAAGTAATGATTTTATATCCAATTCATTATAAATATCTCCGTATATTACAAGAACATCATCAGATAGATTATATCTTTGTGAGATCAATTTCAATGGTCCTGCATCTCCTAGTCTCTCTTTCTCTATTACTGGAATTACTTTTCTATTTTCACCTTCAATATGAGACAAAATTTTGTCTGCCATAACACGAAGGGATAAATATACCTCATTTATTCCAGCTATTTCTAATGAATCTAAAATATAATCCAAAAGAGGCTTATCCAAAATGGGTAAAAGAGCTTTAGGTTTTGTGAGACTTAACGGTCTTAATCTAGTTGCATATCCTCCAGCTAATACTATAGCTGAGACCATAAGAAATATAGGATACAAAGATAAAAAAATTACTTATTAAGATATTTCTGCAATTTTTTATCTGCTTCGTCCCAATTTACTAAATTCCACCATGCGTTCACATAATCAGCTCTCTTATTCTTATACTGTAAGTAGTATGCGTGCTCAAACTCATCTAATATCAATATTATTGGTAATTCAGCTATATGGTTCTGGAAATGGTTCTCGAATGTCATTATTTCTAAATTACCGGACTCCGTGTCATAATACAAGACTGTCCAACCAGTACCTGGTAAGCTATTAGCAGCTTCTGTGAATAACTGCTTAAATTTATCAAAACTACCATACTGTTTATCTATCAAATCTGCTAAGGCACCACCAGGTTTTCCTCCACCCTTACCAGCTGGAGCCATGTTCTGCCAGTATAATGCATGAAGCTTATGTCCATTAATATTGAATACTAATCCTCTTAATAACCCTTGTATATCGTACTGTCCAGAAGTGATTTCACCTCTAATTATCTTCTCTAGTCTCTCTAAAAATGAGTTTGCACCGTTAACATAGCCCTTATGATGCCCGTTATAATGAACATCTATAATATCTTTACTTATATATGGTTCTAATGCATCTACCTTATATGGAAGTGGAGGTAGTTCGTACTTTTTGAATTGTATTTGTATTGCCATAAAAGAGATTTTGGATAGTAGATTAAATATCTTATTTAGAATAACTACTAAATACTAGTTTGATTTTAGTTGTATAATTGACGAGTCAATATATGAACTTTTCAATAAGAATATAGAAAAACATTATTATTTAAAGATTTTCTTCCTTTGTTTAATACTCGTAATCTTATATTCGTAATAAAAGGAATAATATTTAGATATTAGAATGAGTTAGGATGATACCATAATAATTGTTCTTCTGATCCTAGCGCTACATAAATTCTTGGCAATCCAAAAAGAGTTATTTAAAATTTTTATATTACTTAATCTAAGGGGAAAGGCTTTTTAACATATTATAAACGCTAATAATTATTTGCAAATAATCTTATGAAAATTCTTCTTTTATGATAGAGTTTAACAACATTTTTAGATTTTTTACAGAAGAGAGAACTATAATACGTTAAATTGAACTAATAAAATTTATTTATGTTCTACTATTATATTTATTTTGAAATGAGTATCTTAATTAATGACGCTAAAGAATTAACTAAGAAGATCATAATAATGATAATTAATGGTGTGCTAAGTTTTTATATTGCATTACATTTCACAAATCTAAATTTTGCATATATTACACTAGGTTTGGTATTTGCAATATCATTTCTAATAGAGAATATTTTACTACCAGTTTTAATAATTTCATCAATAGTTGTATCTAATCTTAATTTACTTGAAGAAATTATTAATGGTATAGTCTCTTTTCCTAACATAGAAAAAATAGCTTTCTTATTAGTTTTTTTACTTATCATTCCTTTAATACATTTAGCGATAAGAAGAAATTCTAGGTCTTTGATAACAGCTGGGAACTTAATTCTTCAGAACTTTAATCCAACCATAGCAGCTATCCTATATTATTCTGGTGTTTCATTCAATGAATCTTATGTAGATGGAATATTTTCCTTTTTACCCTTCATCTATTTACTTACCGTAAATTTTAATAATCATGTAATTCTAGAATCAATCATATTAATTTTAATAGGTTCAATTCTATATTCAATTAACTCAAAATTTTATAGCGTAGTTGGAATTATTCCTATTACTATTTCTGCTTATTACTTTTCTACTCTTTTTAATTCTCCATATTTCTTTTATGGTATTATTTTAAGTTTAGCTATAAATATAATAGATAGAGTAATTAACTTTACTAAAACTATAAATGAAAACAGAGAAGCTACCGCTAATTTAAAAAATAGAATTAATGAAGAAATAAAGAATATACAGGCAGTATTATATTCTTTAAGAAGTGAAATAGGAAAAGAAGGGGGAGATTTAATTAAAATTATAGATGGAACTTTTAGTTCTATATCTGCTATACAAAATAAACTGAATGAATGTAAAAATATAAATTGCCTTAGTGAGGTAAATGACGAGTTACTTAGCCAGAAAAGAATTTTAACGATAGAAATTAACAACTTAATTTTCGACAAAATAAGAGGATATAACGATTTTACATTGAAACTAAAGAAAATTGGGATAAATTTATCAGAAATTGAGTATCCAAAGGAAGAAATAAAATTAGAACAGTTTATAGATTTTTATAGACATCTAAAACAAACAATTGAAACAAACATAATTTTAGCAACTAACCTCCTAAATGCATTTGTTGAAAATACAAACAAGACAATCGGAGTAAATTTAGATAAATTAAACATTATTAATATGAACTATATCAGTGAAAGATTAAATAATATGGATGTTCAAATTCTAAGTAAAAAATTAGACTTATGTGCTAGTAAAGCATTAGAGGTTATCCAGCTTTTCACTGAGGAAGAAAGTTATGAGATAAAGAAATCTTTAGCAGATATCCCATTACAACCATTCACTATAAACAAAGTAGGAAATGCAACTAAATTACTAGAAAAACTAAATAATTTTCTTCTAGTAGAGCTAATCGAATTACAGAATACTTTAAAAACTATATCAACTATTTATAAGAGTGCAGAAATAGATAATATGATAAGTCTAATAAACATAGAAATACAGACTCTTCAAACTTCAGAAATGCCTTATTGTGAAAAAATATCCAGATTATATAGTTCAATTTCTGAATTAAAGGAGGCTATAGAATTGGCTAACAATAAAGATACTCTAACACAGTTAAGCGAATTAGTAGATACTTTATTGCCACAAATTTTGGAAACTGGTGAAATAAATCTAAGTGATATTGGTATTAATGAAAATTATGCTAACTTTATTATAGCGCTTTTAAATAAAAAAGGATTTAAAGCAGAAATTAACGGAAATAAAATCCGTGTAGGAATTAACACAAAAGAATAAAATTTATTTTTAAGTTCTTAGTTTATCTTAATCGTCTTATCGTAATTTCAGCATGGTCACCAACTATATCGGCCTTGAAAAGATATCTAGGGGAATTTCTTAAAAGCTGATGCGTACAAATTATCCTATCTTGATCTGCTATAACAATTAATACGTCTCCTGCTTTCATAGATACTAGAATTTTTGATATTTCTAAAATATATTCTTCACAAGGCTTACCTCTTAGATCTAGTTTTAATTGCTGTGACATACTTCATATTAGTATTGAGTGTTTAAAAATTTAAGAATCTAACTTGCTCTTTATTTGATTTACGAATTTCTTCTTGTTCTTTAATTACTTTATCCCATAAACTATCGTAATTATTGAATAAATAAATATAAACTTCACTAATGCGTGTTATAATTTCTTTTTCACTAAGAGAATGAATCCTTAAACCAACTCTACCCACTGCACCTCCTCTAACCATAAGCCAATGTGCAAAAACTTCAATAGGATATTTTGACATTACATATTCTTTCTCCAACTTCTTCTCATATAACCAATATAGTTCCCTGATAAAGTTAGATGAAATTACTCTTTTCATTGTATCTTTCCATTTCTCGAAATAAATATCTCCTTCCTTTACAATAACATTCCTAAGATAATTATACATTTCCTCAGCTTCACTTTCACTTATTAGTGCTAACCCAGTTATGGCAAATACAAAATCCTTTTGAGCCATTAGAGCGTCAAAATCTTTATTAACATATAACCAAGCCGTTGCAGCGAATGAATTAATTATCCCAAACATTAGTTTGTCGATAAGTTCTTCTTTATTTATTTTTACACTTACTTTTTCTCCAGATAATATCTTTAGTAACTCATCATAATCAACAACACCAGCAAATATTAACTTTCCATCAACAAATATTGACGGAGTAGAAATTACTCCTCTCTCAAATGCTAAAAATGGATAAAGTTCTGTATCAATTATCGTTACCTTACTCAAAAGTCCTTTCTTTTCTAAAAATTCAATTAGAAAATTACACTCAATACAATTCTTGTGAGTAAATATTTCTACTTTCATAGCCTTATTTTTGTTGAATTAAA
The DNA here is from genome assembly GCF_000011205.1 of Sulfurisphaera tokodaii str. 7. Classification (NCBI taxonomy): domain Archaea; kingdom Thermoproteati; phylum Thermoproteota; class Thermoprotei; order Sulfolobales; family Sulfolobaceae; genus Sulfurisphaera; species Sulfurisphaera tokodaii. Next base: position 2,288,823 of record NC_003106.2, on the reverse strand, counting down.
ACAATTTAGGTTTTTCTTCCACCATAAGGAATCATATCGTTTATCTAGTAACCAAACTAATGCAGTATCATTTATATTTCTTATAGACCTACCTATAGCTTGTTTTACAGTAATTAAAGCCGGTATCATTATTAGATATTCTTTCTCTTTTCCTCCCAGTTTTTCTGAAATTTTCTTAGAAAGTAATTTCATATAATCATCTTCTGGAGGATAAGGGACACCAACTAAGACTACATCTGAAATTAAACTTCTATCATTATCCGTTATCTCTACACCCTCAGTTATTTTTCCTCTTCCTACGCCAGCTATTATATATTTTTGTCTGCTCTCTTTAACTATTTTTATAACATCATCAATTCTTGTTCCTTCATTTTCTAAGATTTTATTTACATTAACATAACTCATTACTTTTTCCATTATCTGATAAGATGGAAATACTGCTAACACATGATTTCTAGCTTGATAGTAAATTTTTAACAAATACGAGGAATATTTTTTCCACATTGCTTCACTTCTTAGATCGTATTTAGAAGTCACATCTATCGCTATTTTACATTGATAACTGCCTGTTACTTTTTTCTTTACTTCTTTCTCTACGTTTATATATAAAATTTTTCTAGAAATTCCTATTACTTTCTCTAAGTATTCCTTTGGTGGTAAAGTACCGGACATTAATAAAATAGAAAGATTTTCATCATTTAGTAAGTTGTAATATTGGTTTAGCTCTAATGTTTTTAGGACAATTTTATTAGAAAAAGAAAAAGGTATAAAATTTCCAGTAGAATACGTAGCGTAAAAACGGATCACAGAGCCCAGATAGATTCTAGACACGCTTTTCGATTTTATTGCCTCTTTTCTTAATTCTTCGTACTCATCAACTAACAGTGAGAGTTCCTCATCTGACAACTCAGGCACTTTATCTAATTTTATATATTTTTCATCTTGATAAGTTAGAGTTTTTAACTCTTTTATGAGTCTATCTAATATCCTTCTTACTTCTTCGCTCTTGCTCTGTTTTATTGCCATTGAGAGAATAAATTCACTTAGTGTTCTTTCCTCAATTTCACTTACTTTATCTATATTATGAGCCTCATCTATTACTATGAAATATTCTTCTAAGTTGATGTCAAGTAAACTAAGATATTTTTCAATAAAAAAATAAGGGTACGTTATTGTAATGATATCAGCTTCCTTTGCTGATTCTAACAGAGAATAATAGGGACAGAACCCTTCTTTTATACCATTTTCTTTTAATTCTTTAAGTTTCTCAAAAGGGGATTTATCTATTTTAACTTCTATAGCATTTTTTATCTCACAGTATTTACAATTAATATCTTCAGTATCTACATCCTTAGCTGCAAAGGGACAAGCACTAGGCTTACCTATAACAAACGAAAATTTTAGAGAAGGATCAATTTTCTTTACATCCCTATATACTGGAAAATATTCATTATGCGTTCTAACTACAAAGATCACTTTACCCTTAGTATTAAGACCAACTAAAAGAGAAAAAAGTGTTTTACCACTCCCCGTAGGGGAGTTTAATGCGACTAAAAAACCTTCTTTGACAGCATTTATTACTTTATCTTTTAATTGCTTTTGCCAATCTCTTAACTCCACTTTTTAAAATTCTTCAAGCTTAGCTAAAACTTCTTCTAACATAATGAATTTAACGTAATCCTTTTCAGCCAAAGTAAGTAAATCTTTAGCTTTTGCTTTTACTTTAACCGTAGAAAGAAATGGCATTACAAGTTCTACTTTTGCAATAGTTGAAATATCATTTACTATTTCAGTTGATGGTTGTTTGTTGGTTATTACTATTGCTCTGACTTCTGCAGATGGTGAAATATTCTTTATTTCTATTATCCTATAGTCAATCTTATTTAATAGCTTTTCCTCATTTATACTCAACTTATTACACCTCTTCTATCTATTATATAATATGATTTTGACATTATAAATACTTTGCATATGAAAGTTGATGAAATATTATAAATACTTAGTAACTTAAAAGGGATATTACTACAATTTAGAGAATTAGGGTTAAAGGATTTAAACTATATTCATAATTTGTGAGATTAAAAAAATCTGATTTCAAAGTTGGAGAGAAAAAGAAAATTATTATTAATGGTAAAGATATACTAATAATATATTTAGGTGGAAATAATTTCTATGCATTAGATAGTAGATGTCCGCATCTAGGATGCGACTTATCAAAAGTAGGTGTAGTAATAAGGGAAGAACTTATATGTCAGTGCCATTTTACTCATTTCTCTCTGAAAGACGGAAGAGCTATAAAGGGTGCAACTAAAAATCCTATAAAACTTTATCCAGTTAAAATTGAAGGAGACGAAATAGAGATTGAAGTTAAATAATCTAGTATTTGCTTAGCAACTTTATAATGAAATTGACCCTTAGCTGTTTCTTCGCCTGCATGTCCATAAATCAGTTTAGATCCCAAAATTGAAAACGCTATTCTCTCTAAAGGATTAACACCAATAGGCATTACAGCTATTTTCTCGAGTTCCAGAAGTTTTGATAAAAGCTCTTTATATCCATCTTTTCCAATTACAGCAACTTTTAACAGAAAACTTTCTTTTATGAAGTCTCTTAGTGACTCAAAAACTTCTGAGTAAGAAGGAACCCTATCTAGATAATGTATTGAAACAATTTTATTACTAGTCGGAATATTATATTTTTTAGCGAATTTAGCCTCAACATCATATAGTATATTTTTCTTATTTAATTCTATTAAATACTCCGCTTTTATTTCTGGGTCTATTTTGTTTATTCCTCCTTCATCTACATCTCTTATAGTCACAATTATTCTATCTTTATACTTCTCAATAACTTGTATTTCTGGAAGAGAAGTGGAGTAATCTAGTCTTAGCTCAACAAAATCAGCATCTAATAATCGCGGAATTTTATCTAAATCCTTTTCACTACGTATTGGTAAAGATGCTACAACAAAAGTCATCTTATTATTATTCTCCCATTTAAGGAAATTAAATCTTTCCAGAAATTTGGATTGCTCTTATTTACACATTCTGCTTTTTCAATTGTACCACCAGACTTAAAAGATAAAACTGATGCTAACATTGCTATCCTATGATCATTAGGACAAATTACATGACCAGCTTTAACTTCAGAAGGATAAATAACGATTTTGTCCTCATCATATTCTACCTTTACTCCAAATTTTGATAATGTTTCTGAAATAGTTACAACTCTATTACTTTCCTTTGTCTTAAGTCTCTTTATACCCTTTATAATTGTAGGTGAAGAAGAAAAAGGAGCTAATGATGCAATAGAAGGAGCTAAATCGGGATAATCATCAACATTGACCTCAATACCGTTTAGCTTTTCACTACTCTTTACAATCCATTTATTATCTTTAACATAAGATTCTGCCCCCATCATCTTATAAAAATTAACTATAGAATGATCTCCATCAAAATTAGGTAACTCATAAACGTCCTCGATTACAATTTCCCCTCCTGAAACTATACTGGAGGAAGCATAAAATGAAGCTAAAGCATAATCTCCTGGAACTTTACCTATATAAGGTTTGAAATCTCCCTTTTCAACGTATATTTTATTTCCTTTCATTTTTATATTTCCGCCTAGACTATTTAATAATTCGATTGTGAGATAAATATAACTCTTAGAGGATATAGGTGGAATTATTTCTATTTCTCCACCACCTACTAATGAAAAAGCATAGATGAATCCAGATATGTATTGACTACTTTCTCCACCTTCTATTCGTACAAAATTCTCCTTAAGCTTTCCACTAATTTTTGTCGGAAGTAATGACGAAGAAAAAGAAACACTACCCTCTAATGCCTTAATAATAGCATTTAATGGTCTTTTTCTCAAAGTTTCATCTCCATCGATTATTGTATCCACACCTAAAACAGAAAGTATTGGTATACTCATCCTTAATGTCGTTGCAGAACCACCGAAATACAAAAATTTTGGGGTTACAAGCTCTTTTTCCCTCTTAAAGTAAGTGCCTTCAACACTAACTCCTAGCTGTTTAACAACATTAATAGCCACATTAACGTCATCAGAAGGTATTAAGTTGTCTAGCTTACTTTCTTTTAATAATGAATATAGAACTAGTCTTATTCCAAAACTTTTTGACTGAGGGGCTTTAACTTTCCCATAAATTTTTGAAGGATTAATCTCTACTAACATACCCTACAGACCTCGTTACAATTACGTTTCCGAATTTTGATAAAGCGTCTACAATAGGTCCTTCTTCACCTATTTTTGTTACCGCAAATATTGAAGGACCGTTTCCAGTTATTCCAGCCGCTAAAGCACCTTTTTTAAGTGCTACTTCTATTTCATTTGTATCATAACCTAAAATATTTGCTACAAGAATTCCATTTAACTTCATGCCTAAAACAATATTTTGTCTAGATACTCTAAATATTTCTTCGAATATTAATCTATATTTTTTAAGATTCTGTAGATCTATCTTAATATTTCTACCCCCTCTAGGCAATATAATTGCAGATAATTCTGGAGGATCTTTTATATCTATTATTTTAAATTCTTTATTATAAGTGAAACTAACACCACCATAATATGATGATGTTGCGTCATCTAAAGCCCCAGTGTATGAAACACCAGCTTTTAATGATAAAATAGCTGAATATTTAGGAACATCAATCTCTATTCCGAACTTTTTAGATATTTCACCAATTAATGCAGTTGATACAGCACTACTACTTTTTAAACCACTTTTTTCTGGTATTTGTGACTCTACATTTATATCTAGGCATGGAATTCCATATTTTTCATGAAAGAAATTCAGAATAGTATCTATAAGTATATCATTCTTTTTGCATTTTTCTGCCTCTTTTATGCTTACACTAACTGTTAAATTTACTGCCATTGACGAACCATACCAGCTAGGTAAAGCGTTAACTACTGAGATACCTGCGTAGGTTTGCATAAGCTAATATACTTATTCCATCTTTCCTCTATTATTTTTATTTGATCATCTGAAATCCTAACTGTAGGAATATATCCCGCTCTCATTGCATGATCGACAATAACTAAAGAGACCATTGCCTCAGCTACGGAAACACCCCTAATGGCTACAGCCGGGTCATGTCTTCCAATCACAGAAATCGTAGTCTCCTCTCCAGTCCTTAAATCTATTGTTTTCTGGGGTTTTCTTATGGAACTAGTAGGTTTAAATGCGCAACGAACCAGTATATCCTCTCCAGTAGATAAACCTCCCAAAATACCTCCAGAATTATTAAATTTCCATCTGTATTTATCTCCTTTCTTTACTATTTCATCATTTGCCTCACTTCCTTTCATCTTCGCTGCATTGAATCCTAGCCCATATTCAAATCCCATTACGGCTGGAATAGATAATAGAGCTTTAGCCAAATCAGCTTTAAGTTTATCAAATACTGGTTCTCCGAGGCCTATTGGTGGATTTCTAACTATTATTTCAGCTATTCCTCCCCAACTATCACCCTCTACTGTAGCTTGCTTTACTAATTCTTCATATTTTTTCTCTAACCACTTCTTACTAGCTCTAACTGGACTGTACTTTGAACATAAAACCTCTTCAAAAGTTACCGGTTCATTCAGTTCAACATATCCTAGGCTTTTTAAATGCCCGGCAATCCATGTATCAGTTAACATTAATAACTTCTTTGCTATTGCAGACGCAGCTACCCTACCAACTGTTTCTCTTGCACTTGCCCTTCCACCACCTCTATAATCCCAATTTTCAAACCCGTATTTCATAATATAAGGGAGATCAGCGTGACCAGGTCTAGGCTTGTAATGTATTTCTTCATATAAGGATGAGATAACATCAGTATTTTTAACCAAAATAGTAATAGGAGCACCTGTTGTTCTTCCGTTATAAACCCCACTAACAATTTCTGGTTCATCTTTTTCTCTTCTACCAGTAACGAATTGTCTACCAGGTCTCCTAAAGGACAATTCAAATTCTATGTCTTCTTTTTTTATTGGTAATCCTGCTGGTACTCCATCTATCACGACACCAACCATAGGACCATGACTCTCTCCGAAAGTTGTTATTCTAAATAATTCACCAAATGAGTTTCCTGGCATAAAGATAATTCACCACTTCTTCATCTTCTAATGATTTTCCAAACCAAATTTTTTCAGCTTCCATTGCTTGCCTTACAAGGATTTCGATACCGTTTATTGTTTTTATATTCTTATTCTGAGCCCTCTTGATCAATGAAGTTATGACTGGTTTATAGACAAAATCGATTACTAATTTACCATTAACACACTCATCTGGAACAAAATCTGGATTAGGAGTCGAATTAACTATTATATCACTTTTGCAATTATATGTAATTTTTATTTCTATATTTTTATTCCTCATTTCTTCTATTAATTTTTCAGCTTTCTCTTTACTCCTATTTATAACATTAATTGAGCAATCTAAATCATGTAAAGCAAAAATAGCTGCCCTAGCTGCCCCACCAGCACCGAATATAGTACACGTTTCAAATTTATCTATTCTCTCTTGTACCAAACTCTTAATTGCAATATAATCTGTGTTATATCCTTTGCCATTAAAAATAGTATTTATTGCACCAATTCTTTTTGCTTCACTCTGAGCTTCTACATATTTTATTGCAATTTCCTTATAAGGTATAGTAATATTCAAACCATATGCTATTTTGACTAACCCAGGGAATATTTCTTTAAATTCATCACTTTTTATATCAAATGCTAAATAAACAGCATTAATACCTAATTCTTGAAAAGAATAATTGTGTATCGCTGGTGATAATGTATATGATATATTTTCGCCAACTACACCTAAAAGTTTCGTATCATAATTTATCTCAAGCATTGCTCTGCAAACCCCTTTAAAGTTTCTATCGGTACATCTACTCTTTTCCAATCACCTATCCTAGTTGGAAAAGGCATCATTACATATCCACCTCTTACTTTTTTATCCTTTGTAATTGCATCAATAGCTTTCTTAACATCAATCTTAGCATTAAGAGAGTCCACGGTAAGAGGTAATTCATATTGAGACAATATCCATGTAACGTCCTCTACAACTCCTTCTTCGGCATACCCTACTTCTTCGGCCATCTTAGCTTCGCAAACCATGCCAACAGATATAGCATAACCATGCGGTACAGTAAAGTTGCTTCCTGCTTCTATAGCATGACCTATTGTGTGACCAAAATTTAATACAATTCTAATACCCTTTGTCTCCCTTTCATCAGCCTTTACTACAGAAAACTTATCTACACTTGATTTATATATAATTTCCTCTAATGCACTTTCATCTTTAGCAAAAATCTTCTCTTTATTCATAGCCAGATAATCATATAGATCTTTATCTAGAACTAAACCATATTTAATAACTTCAGCTAAGCCCTTCTTTATCTCTTCTAATGGAAGAGTTTCTAAAAAATTTAAATCTGATATTATCATAGTTGGCTGATAAAATGTACCTAAAACATTTTTCACATTTTCAAAATTTACACCGGTCTTTCCACCAATAGCCGCATCTACCATACCTAGAAGAGTAGTTGGAATATTGATTAGATTTATCCCTCTCATATAGATAGACGCAACAAAACCTACCACATCTGTTACTGTACCACCACCTAAAGCAATAACATAATCTCCTCTATCAAAGCCATTTTCAAAAAGAAGTTTCACAAGCTTTAATGCATATTGAATGTCTTTAGCACCTTCACCGTCAATAATTGGTATTTCGATAAAACTCTTCAGATGACTCTTCACTCTAGAGGGATCAATTTTTTGTGAATAAAAAAGGGCAACCTTCTTATCTTTTAATTCCTCTAATGCAGATAAGGCTCCTTTTCCAATTACTATAGAAATCTCATTATTACATAAATTCTCATTTACTATCCTCATGCAGTTCTACCTAGTGCATTAGCTAATGCCCTAATCCTATTCATTAATACTTCAAAGGACTCTGGGGTTAATTGTTGTTCTGAATCACTTAATGCTTTTTCTGGATGAGGATGAACTTCAATAAGTAACATATCTGCACCAGCAGCTACTGCTGCCAAAGCTAATGAATGAACGAGTTCTCTTTTACCTGCTGGATGACTAGGATCAGCACAAATTGGTAAGTGAGTCTGTAATTTAGCCGCAACCATTCCTCCTATATCTATTGTAAATCTCGTAGCTTTTTCAAAAGTTCTTATACCTCTTTCACATAAAACTACATTTCCATTCCCTTCTAATAATATATATTCAGCTGTAAGTAACCACTCTTCAACAGTATTTGCCATTCCTCTTTTTAGTAATACTGGTAAACCAGCTTTTCCAACCTCTTTTAGTAGGTCAAAGTTCTGTGCATTTCTTGCCCCTATTTGCATCATATCTACATATTTTTTAAAAATTTCTATATCTCTAGTGTCCATAATCTCAGAAACTATAGGTAAACCAGTTTCTTCTGATGCTTTTTTCAATATCTTCAAACCTTCTTCTCCTAGACCTTGAAAAGAATAAGGACTAGTCCTAGGTTTATATGCTCCGCCTCTTAAAATCGATGCTCCAGCCCTCTTTACTGCCTTAGCAACTGTTAAAACTTGTTCTTCGTTTTCAACAGCACAAGGTCCAGCGGCTACTATTACTTTATTATCTCCAATTTCAGCATCTTTCACTTTAACTTTTGTTGGTTCTTTTTTCCATTCATTACTCACTAATTGATAAGGCTTTTTCGGTTTTACTGTTATTTCAATACTTGGATCTACAATATTTGATACATATTCGTCTGGCCATGCTACTACAATTTTTTTACCATAAAGATCTAGAAACTTATAAGAGGCAGATGAATCTTGTAATTTTTCTCTTAATACAGAATAATCCGCTTTTTCTCTTAATATGAAAATCATTTAACCACCCAATTCTTCTTTTATTTTTTGTAATTCGTTTACTCCTATATCTCTAACTTTATAAGCATAAGGGTTTGATTTTTGTATTTCTAAAATTACTGGAAGAATGTTGCTTACTTTTTCTATAATTTTATTTAATTCTTTAAAATTGGTCGTATAAAAATTGGAAAGATTTTCTATACCTAACTCCTTTCTTAATTCATCTATGCTCCTGTGTAAACCTAAAATGTAAAAATGAGCTAAAACTTGTACTATAGCCATGGCTTTTTCATGTTCTTCAACTGTGGAAACAGTTGTATTTAGTCCACATTCTCTCCAGAAGTTTACTATTTCATTAACATTTTTGGATGTTTTTGAAGGAATAATCACTATTCTTTCTCCTACTGGATAAGTTATAGGACCAAATAGTGGATGAGTAGAGATATAATTAAAAGAATAAATTTCAGATAATTTTTCTAATTCCTTAAAAATCTCATTTTTAGAAGAAAAAATATCCATTACTACTTTACTTGTGAATTTAGGTGAAATTCTTAGAATGTAATCAAAAGAAGAAGGAGAAAGGGCTAAAATTATGTACTCTCCCCAATTTAAGGCAGAATCTAAGTCCATATAAACTACTTTAAATTCAGAAGCTAATCTTTCAGCTTTCTCTTTGTTTCTACCAGTTACGACCACATTATGACCAACTAACGAGAACAAAGAAATTAGTGATCTTGCCATTCCACCATATCCAATAACTGTAATGTTTTTCTTTTTTCCAGGGTTGATTTGAACCATCTTTGAATAAGAAAATAAAATAGGTAAAATACTCTCTACCATAGAATCTGGAATTCCTAAATTTCTAGCGTAATTGTACCAATACTCTCTGACTTTCTGCTCTCTTTTCTCATCTGTAACATCTTTGCCTATTCTACTCTTAATCTCTCCTATTTTAGCAGAAATTTTTAATCTTCTTGATAATAATTCTAATATTTGTTTATCTATAGCTTCTATTTCTTTTCGTAATTCATCAATTTCAGCACTCATTCACTTCACTAATTCCATAACCGCATTTAAGATAGACTTATAATTTATACCATAGAAATCAAGTAAATCTCTCTCGCTCCTAGCAGATCTTCCAAAGGTAATAGCACCAATGAATCTCATTGGTACTGGATACTTCTTTACTACAACTTCAGCTACAGCTGAACCTATACCACCGTATATAGAATGCTCTTCTATTGTAATTATTCTCCCGGTTTTTCTCGCATAATATTCTATTAAATCTTCGTCAATAGGCTTTATACTCATTAAGTTTATAACGGCAGCACTTATACCCATCTTTTCTAATTCCTCAGCAGCTTTTAAGGCATCAGCTAGAACAACTCCAGCACCCATAATTGCTAAATCTTCTCCATCTCTTAACACGTAAGCTTTGCCCAATTTAAAGTCATAATCTAATCCTTCTGTAATTACTGGCGTATAATCCCTTCCCATTCTATAATATAATGGACCTCTAAGTTCATTAACTACTACTGGTAAAGACCTTTTTACATCCTCCGAATCAGCTGGAATAATTACTTTCATATTTGGTAACACTCTCATTAAAGCTATATCCTCTAAGGCTTGATGACTAGAACCATCACCACTATCACTATATCCAGAATGAGTAACCATTATTTTTACATCTAAATTCATTCTAGCAATAGAGTTTCTTATTTGCTCCCATGCTCTCATTACAAACATTGCAAACCCAACGACTATCGGTTTAAAACCAGTAACCGATAAGCCCGCAGCAAAATTAACCATATCCTGCTCAGAAATACCTACATTAAAATATCTGTCTGGGAATTTCTCCCTAAAGTACATAGCTCTAGTAGAGTTTCCAACATCTGCAGTAATAACTATTATATCTTTATTTTTCTCTCCCAATTCAGCTAATAATCTACCGAAAGTATCACGCATTGGTAAGGTACTTCTTTGCATCATCTGGACTCGCCCTCTGTTTTTCAGTATTTTCTATCGCCTTGAATCCCATACCTCTTCTTGTCTTAGCAAAAATAACTACCGGAGCCTTTGCCTTTAATGCTTCCTCGATTGTATTTATTAAACTTATAAAATCATGACCATCACAACTTAACGTTTTCCAACCAACAGCCTTCCATACATCTGGTAAGAAATCTTTTGGTTTTACTTCAGATGTTGCAGCATCTAACTGAAAACCGTTCATTTCTATGAATGCAATAATATTATCTAATTTTCTAGTAACTGCATGAGTCATAGCTTCCCAAACTTCACCCTCATCTTGCTCTCCGTCTCCCATTATTACAAATACTCTTCCATTTCCTCCTCTCATTTTTATTCCTTGGGCAACACCTATACCGAAACTTAAACCTTGTCCTAAACTTCCGGTAGACATATCAATACCAGGTATATGAATTTCTGGATGTCCTTGTAATAGGCCAGAGATATCCTGGATTTTCCATAATTCATCTTCATTAATATACCCTTTTTCTACCAAAATAGCATATAATGCGGGTGCTGCATGCCCTTTACTTAGTATTAACCAATCCCTATTTATAGGATCCTTTCCTTCCCTTATATATCTAAACAATAATGTAGTTAATATCTCTATACTACTAAGCGATGAACCAACATGGATTGTTTGATCATAAAATAGCATCTTTACTACATTTCTTCTTGCTCTTTCAGCAATATTCTTTAACTTATTTAGCTCCTCTATTGATATTGGAATTCCATCACGTCTCCCTCCTTCCATTGGTGCAAAACCAAGCCCCCGCGGATAATAAACAATTCTTAATTATAAGTTTTTTTGAAGTATAGTATATGGAAAGATATTCAAGGCAGTTATTAGTATTAGGTCTTGAATTACAACAGAAGTTAAAAGAATTGAAAGTTACCGTTGTAGGTTGTGGGGCACTTGGGTCTACTTTAGTAGAACTACTAACTAGGATAGGTGTTGGATATATAAAAGTCATAGATGCCGATATAGTAGAAATTAGTAATTTACATAGAACTCTCTTATTTACGGAAAAAGATGTTGGAAAACCAAAGGCATTGGTTTGTAAAGAAAGAGCTAAAGAAATTAATAACGAAGTAGAAATAGAAGCTATAACTGATATAATAGATGAAACAAACGTAGAAGAATTAGTGAAGGATTCACATTATGTATTTGATGCTCTAGATAACTTATATTTTAGATTACTTTTAAATGACGCATGTGTAAAGCATTCTATACCGTTAATATATGGGGGTGTTATGGGAGAATACTCTTCTGTGAAACTTGTTTTGCCATATAAAAATGCGTGCCTATCTTGTTTCTTAAATTATGAGGGAGAAGAAGAGAATGTTTGTGAAACTATAGGTACTTTAGATACGATTGTAACTACAACAGCTAGTTTACAAGTTCAACTTATGTTAAATCATCTAAGAGGGGAAGAGGATAACAACTTATATTATTTTGATTTTAGAAATATGAGATTTGATAAGATTAAAATAGAAAGAAACGAAAAGTGTCAAGCTTGCAGTTTGCATGAATTTAGATTTTTGAATAGCAAAGAAAAGAAACCAGCATGTGGAATAGTTAAGGTTGAAAAAGAAGGCCCAAATAATGGCTTCCACATAGAGAAAAATAAAGATGGAATTATTATTTGTTATGGCGATAAATGTTTTAAGAAAGTATCTAGATAATTTGTTGTGGATAAAAAATTAGCACTCTCAGCGATTATACCAATTGTAGTTATACTAATATATTCTATAATTTTTCGTATAAATATAATAAATGCAATAATTGAGATTAATCGTATTTTCGTATTGTTATTTTTTCTTTCTTATATAGGTCAAATTCTTGTAGTTTCTTATAGGGATTCATTAATAACCAATTTAGATTATTATACTGCATTTAAAGCTAGATTACTTGGAAATGCTGTAAGCCTCATAATACCTGGAGCCGCTGGGCCAGATTTAAGTAGAGCTATAAGTTATGTACATAAAAATGTAAAATTAGATAAAGCGTTCACTTTAGCTATTTATGAATCCTTTTATGATGTAAATGTAGGTGCAGTTCTATTCTTATTACTCTTCTGGATCAAATTAACCCCACTAGAGAGTATTCTTATATTGGTGAGTTTAGCAAATATTCTTGGTTGGAGTAGTGGTCTAGGATATGCTTATTTCACTTCAGGCAAACTAAATAAAATAGAGCAAAAATTATTTAATTTTAAGATTTTTAAACCTTTAACTGAAAGTTACTTAAACCTAAAAGATGTATTAAGAGTACAACTCAAAAATAAGAAAACTGTTGCTTATTCTGTTTTTTTAACTGCATTAGGTTATTTTATTCAATCTTTACCATTTTATATTTTGTTTAAGAATTTTCTTTTTGATTACCTAGTCAATCAGACATATTTAGTAGCAACTCTAGTACCTATACCTTCTGCAGCAGGAATAGCAGAGCTGGCTCTTTCTGCAATATTGCCACCTATTTATGTTATTCAAATTAGGATTCTTGAATTAGTTTCATATTCCTTTGGTTTTATCTATATAAAAGAAATTAAACTTGAGGTTTTGAAAAAAGAAGTGAAAGAAATATGGAAAACTTCCTAAAGGAGCCTAATAAAGAAGAGTTAAGGGAACTGACTTCAAAGATATTAGCTAAAGAATGGACATGTATCAAAGCGTCTTTCAAACCAGAAGATCTAATATTTTCTTTTCTTACATTCAAATACGGAAAAGTTAACGCAATATCATTCTCTTCTGATGATTGCGAAATACAGCTTATTAAGAACAACAGTGGCAAATTTATTAGTATTGAGGGAAAGCATTATTATCTAGGATTAAATTCCTTTGTTTCAATTTTTCCTCTATCAATAGATGATATATTGCCTATTATATCTGGAATTACGGTTTCTACAATTATTGAAAGAAGGAATTACTCGGACTTTGAGATAGATATACTTAATGATCTTATAAAATTAGGAGTTATACTAGAAGAAAATCTAAAAATACCCAATTATAAATCTCTTCCATTATTTTTTTCCCTAATGTTGTCCTTTGATCCGTATATACCAGATATTACAGGGAATAGAGAAAATTCAATAAAAATGCTTAAGGAAATAAATATACAAGAGACAGATAAACTAGAAGATATAGATGAAACTAAATTAAATTCACTTATTTACAAAATAATCTCTAGTGAACTAAAAATAAACCCAAAATTTAGCAGAGAACAAATAATAACAAAAAGGGCCTATTACCTAGAATATGACTCGCTTGAATTAGCATTTGCACTCATTTACTTTCTTGACGTAAAAGGTAATGGTGATCTATTCCAATTCGTTATCTCCCCAAATTATGCTGAGACGCTAATATATAAATTCAGAGAGGAGTTAAGCAAAGGATTTTATATAAAAGATGTAAGTGAAACAGCTAACTATTATGTAGTAGAGAGCAACCTCAAGTCGCCCACACTTATACAGCTTATCCTTCTTCAAAGTGGGAAAATAAAGAGAAATAAGCCAGTAGCTATAAAAAATGAGGAAGGAATTTTTACAAGTAGATTACAAATTCCAAGTTTAAAGGAGGGATTGGTTAAAATTGAATATAACGGTTGAGATAACTTATGATACAAATTATGCTAAAGAAATATCAAATAGCATTAGTGTTGACAATATAGATATACCAAAAGGTATGAATATAGATATCTTAAACAAAGAAAATAAGATAATTATAAAAATATCCATGGAAATAATGGAGCCAAGAAACGTATTGACACTTAGAAATACAATAGATGAAATATTGCAGCATATTTCGACTATAGAGAAAACGTTAATGAAATTATCCCACTAAAGATACTAGGCTTGTTTTCACATTATTTTCACATAAAATTAACTAAAATTTATAAAAAATTATAATAGCTAAGAATTAAATATTTTTAGATTCTTTATTAACACTTACTAATATAAACATGGAATTATCTAAAAGGTTATAAAACAACAAGAAAGTTATACAATTAGAACCTTATTAATAGTTAAGTTAGATTATGGTAAATTATTTAAAGTTTCTGACATAAGTGTATATCATGCCACTTAGACCAGGTAGATGCTACCGTCACTTTTCCGGTCCAGCATATACAAGAAAAGAATATATACCAGGCGTACCAATGCCCAAAATAACAAAGTTTACCATGGGTAATGTTAATGGAAATTATGATTATGAACTTAGACTAGTTGCTTTAGAAAAAGGTCAAATAAGACATAATGCACTGGAAGCGGCACGTGTGCTTGCATTAAAACAATTAACTAATAAAACTGGATCTGACCAGAATTTTGCCCTAATAGTTTTGAAGTATCCTCATCATGTTATCAGAGAGAATAAGATGATGGCTTTCGCTGGGGCAGACAGATTGCAGGATGGTATGAGATTATCTTTTGGTAAACCAATAGGAACAGCCGCAAGAATTGAGAGATTAGGAGATATAATAATGATTGCAAAAGTAAAGAAAGAACATTTAGAAATAGCCAAGAAAGCATTTGAAGCTGCAGCTTCTAAGATTCCATTAAAAACTAAAATAGATATCGTTCCCATTCCTAAAGAGGCAGTTGTACAGTGAGCTATAATTTTCAGGAGGAATATATAGCAGAAGAAATCAGAAAAAGAAATGCAAAAAAAGTTATTCTTCAATTTCCTGAAGGATTAAAGATTTTTTCTATTTTCGTGATAGAGAAATTAAAAGAATTTTTGCCTGACGTAGACTTCATAGTTTCCTCAGATCCAAATTGGGGAGCTTGCGATATAGCTGAGGATGAGGCTAAAAACATAAATGCAGATTTAATTATCCACTTTGGTCATACTCCGTATACTTGGTATTATCCTAAGTTTCCTACATTATTTGTTCCAGTCGAAAGTAACCTAGATATCACTGATGAACAAATAAATGAAGTTATCAATTTTGGAAAGAAATACGAGGCAAAAACTATCAGTTTAACAGCTACAGTACAACACATAAAATTAATTAGAAAGATTTCACTAAAACTATCTGATTATTTTGATGTAAAAATAGGAAAACCTTCTTCTGTTTTCATGTTTGATGGGCAAATTTTAGGATGTGATTATAAGGCTGCTACTAGTGTAGACGCAGATTTGTATGTTAATATATCCGGTGGAATATTTCACGCCCTTGGAGTGGGGTTAGCCACCGGAAAGCCTATAGTAAAAATAGATCCTTATACTGGTAAAGTAGAAGATCTTACGAAAGAGGTTTATAAAATATTAAAAATTAGATATGCAAAAATCATGGAAGCTATAGATAAAAGAAATTGGGGAATTATACAGGGAGCTATGAACGGACAAAACAGACCACTTATGGTAAAATATTTTGAGAAAAAACTTAAAGAAAAAGGATATAATATATATGTTTTTCTCAATAGAGTGTTAACAAAAGATGTACTCAGGAATTTAAGCCCGTCTCTAGATGTATTTTTAGTAACATCATGTCCTAGACTCCCAATAGACGACCTATATGACTTTGAAAAACCAGTTTTGACTCCAGGTGAGGCTAAAATGATAATACTTAACAACTTTGATAAATATATATTTCCCTGGTGAGTTAAATGAAAAAGCAAGGAGAATTACTACTACCAGGCGATAAGTTAAGTGTTATCGAAGAGTTCATGGCCGGTGAGGGAACTTATGAGTATGAAGGAAGAGTTTATGCTAGCGTAGTCGGTAAAGCATTTTATGACATGATAAATAGAAAAACTAATTCTATAAGTTTTAAAAAACCCGGATTATTATCTATAAAGAAAGCTAAATACGTCCTTGGAATAGTTAATGGAATGAAAGAGGATTCTGCATTAGTAAATATCTATTCGATAGAAGACAAAATTATAAGTGTACCTATTACAGCGTATATCCATATTTCTCAAATTAGTAATAAATATCTTAATAGTATTACTGAAGCATTAAAAGTATTAGATGTTGTAAGAGCAAAACCATTAAATTTCAGCATACCTCTTCCTTTAACAATAAAACAGAAGGATTTAGGCGTAGTTTTTGCTAAATGTTCTATTTGCGGTACAAAAATGATTAAAAAAGACGAAGAACATTTAAGGTGTCCAAACTGTGGTAATATTGAGACAAGAAAATTAGCATTAGTTATGGTGAAGAAAGGTGGAAATTAAGATATTACGTTCAGGAGAAAATTATCTAGAATTACAAATAGATGGAGAGGAACATACAGTAGGAAACTTACTAAAGGGTTACCTATTAAAAGTCCCAGGAGTAAAATTTGCTTCATATTCTAAGCCACACCCATTAATTGACAGTATAATATTAAAAATAATGACAGACGGTAGTATATCTCCAAAAGAAGCTCTTGTTAAAGCAATAGAGCTTGCTGAAGAAGACACAAATAAGTTCATCGAAGAAGTGAAAAGTATTGAAAAAAGGTAGGAGATTAGCAGTTATTGCAAAATCAGATAAATTATATGCTATATGCGTTTTTAGAGGAAAATTTCTTGAAAAGATATTTTTTGAACTAGAAGAAAAAGCTGTAAGGGAGAAATTCTATAATTCTAGTGTAGTTGGAGAGGTTAAAGATATTAGTAGTGATAAAGAGAAAGAAGAATATTGTAAGAGTATATTAGAAAAAATTGAACGAAAACTAAATAAACTATTAATTAGGTAGATATAGCTATTGGTGGTTTAAATGAAATTCTGCCCAAAATGTGGTTCAATAATGGTTCCTAAGAAAGATAACGGGAAAACAATGTATAAATGTCCAAAATGTGGTTATGAAGAGGAAAGCACATCGTCTGGATCAATGAAAATTAAAACAGTAGTAAAACACTCAATAAAGGAAAAGACTTTAGTAGTAGACGGAGATGCTCCGCCAGCCGGAGCACAAATAACTAAAGGAGTTACTTGCCCAGCTTGTGGAAATGACGAGGCATACTTTTGGATACTGCAAACTAGAAGAGCAGATGAGCCACCAACAAGATTTTATAAATGCACAAAATGTGGAAAAGTTTGGAGAGAATATGAATAACTATGATGTAATTACTACTCTAAGTTGATGACTCCTCGGAAATTCTACCTCAAATAATTCTTTTAAAATACGCTTCAAATCATTCCCCGTCACATTATAGACATGATTATTAAATCCGTGTTCTATTATTTTATAATTGTTTTCATCAATTTTTACAATCTCAATCCATCTATCCCCCTTAAAACTCTCAACTCTTAGCCTTTTACCAAAAGGTAGTTTAACTATTTGCCCATATACTAATTTATCAGCAGATCTAGCAGATATCCATGGCATTATAAACACCTAATAAAAAGTATAGCGGACCCGCCGGGATTTGAACCCGGGACCACCGGCTCACTTCGGCCTTCACATAGAAGGCCGGCGCTCTATCCTGGCTGAGCTACGGGTCCACAGATTCTAACTCTTATTCTGACTTAAAGATTTTTCGCTTTAAAAAGAGTTAATATAAAATGTCATTAGGGGGTTATTGATCTGCTTAAACATAAAAAATTCATAATATGTTCTATAATAAAAATACTAGCGTTAATTTAGAATTAGACAAACTATGAAAGTTATTTCACACAAATAGAAATATATGAGTAAAGAGAAGAAAATGGAGTGTGGACAACAATTTCATTCATTTGAAATATTTACATTTATTATCACCCCCTTGTCTAACAAATATACTGGAGCGTAAAGCGCGTTATAAGCTAGGAAGAACACCGATAACCACCTTGTGAGCGTGAACCTATTGGTGTTCCATGGAAAATGAAAATCCATTGAGGATATTCTATGTTTTAAGCTCCTGAACCCTTGTTCTGCGTAGTCCCTCTCGTTGACCCTCTTGTGCTCCACGTTTAGCCAAGTGAATGCGTTATAGACTGTTGCCCCATCATGTATGTATACTACCTTGTCTATCCTCGTTTTGAGCACCTTCTCAGCCTCCTTTTCCACATTCTTCGTCAAGACTACCAGCACGTGCAACCCACTCCTCGAACTCGTCACCATGAAGAAGGGTATCGCACCAGTCTTCACATCCCTCACAATCCACACATAATAATACTGCCCCCTAATCACCATAATTTTAGTCTCATCCACCGCATAAAAACCACTAATCGGCACCACATACCTAACACAACTCAACCTCCTCAAGTAATACAACAAAGTAGAATGAGGCAAACAAGTCCTCCAAGAAGACAAACCAGAGAGATAACTAGCCAAAGCCAAAGCTACTACCTCACTAGAATAAAACCTAGGCTCAAGATTAATATACTCCATTAGGATTAGAATAACTTGGGTGAGCACGGGAGTCCTCCATCTAGTTGGGTTGTTCATCGTTCACCCCCAAGAAAAATCCCCGTGCTCACCAAAAAAGTATTACGATGAATTCTCCATCTAAGTAAAAACAATTAATACAATTTATTTCAAATGAACGAAATTGTTGTCCACACTGAGAAAATGGGTAGTATATGTACTTAACTATAAACTAAATAGTACTATCACTATATAGAGTAACAATGATAAAATAATGTAATATTCATATACCTTTAAAAAAGTTGAAAGAGAAAATAGGCATAAGGTATTATAAGATAATGTTTCACTTTATCTATTGATCTTGGCAAAAATTTAAAAGATACGGGTTAAGGTTAAAATATATATGATACACATATGGCTCATTAACATCACTATAGCAATGATATCTATAGTTATTGCTGGGTTAATAGCATTTGAACTTTTTCAAGTAAGAAAATACAGTAAAACAAGGTTAACTATTGCTTTGTCATTTCTAGGCTCAATCCTAGTATTAGAGGAATTAGTTATATTCTCTGCATTTATGATGTGGTCTTCATATGATAATCCTATGTATGCTTATCCTTCAATGGCAATAGCAACTCTTAGTCTTTTGGGTCTTATAATTTTGTACTATATTTTAAGAATCTAAATTGGGAGACCGATGACTAAACTTATGAAATAACCTAAAGCAATAAAGGGTATAACTGGAACCCCCCACATAACCCATATATAGTCATCTTCTTTTACTAGCCCTTTTTCTACGTACTCCTTAAATTTTTTCCTCCACTCAGCATCATCCTCTTCTACGGAAAAAGTAGTTCTTAGAGTAGTTACACCATTCTTTTCATCAATTTGAGTTAACGGAAAAAGAAATTTAGAATTCAGAAATTCTCTCACTGTAATCCTCTTTCCAGATAAGGCTAATACAATCCTAGTAGTAAGTGGATAATTATATGTATATTTATAATTTTTTACAAAATTAAATAAACCAGAGAGGAAAATAAAGATAGAAGAATATAACAAAATAGTTAATGGTTCTAAACCTATAATAGATAACTCTGAGTAAAAAAGTGGTCTTACAGAAGCGTTACTAAACGATAAAATTAGTGAGAGAAATAAATCAGCACCCCCCATCAAGGATAGCCAATAAAAAATCAATATAAGAAGATTAGTAGTTATTACTGAGTATAAATATAGAAAAAGTGATAAGTTATGATATTCGAAAATGAATAATATAACAAGGGGAGAGTAAATTAACCAAATTTTAAGATCAATCTCTCTAGTTTTTAGATCTAAAAATGATGTATGAATAAGCATTATGCTTGTTAGTAATATTTGAATTATATAAACCAGCTCCAAGGATCTATGCACCCATTACACGGCAGGAAGCCCTCCTCACTCTACCCACTACGGGGCTGTCTGAGGGCTAGATACCCCTTAACTTAAATTTTTAACTTTAACTTAAATTTCTTACTCTCTCGTATTACTACGAACTGCAAAATTTAATATTGCTTATACAATTTATACATGATGTTCTCACTAAGTAAGGAATTAGAAGAATATAGAGCAAAAATTAGAGAATATGCTCAGAAAACTGTAAGAGAATACGCAAAACAAATGGATGAAACAAATGATGGAGGCGATAAGATAGTAAAAGATCTAGGAGAAATGGGATTACTAGGAATGAAACAACCAACAAAATACGGAGGATTAGGATTAGGCGAAATGGCTTTTGCAATAGCAACAGAAGAATTAGGAGCTGAAAGTGGAGGAGCCTCACATTCCTTGCATACACAACAAAACGCATTACAGCTATTAGTCTCCGTAGGTGGAGATTCAGCACAAGAATGGATAGAGAAAGGAATAAAAGCAAAGGAAGTTTATGCAGTTGCATTAACAGAGCCACAAGCAGGTTCTGATTTAGGAGCTTTACAAACAACAGCAAAGCCAGATGGAAATGAATTAGTTTTAAATGGTGAGAAAATCTTCACTAGTGCGGCATCTTTCTCTACGAAAATGGTTGTTTTAGCAAGAACTAGTGGAAATCCAGGGGATAGACAAGGTATTTCACTCTTGCTTATAGATTCTAAACTCCCAGGAATAGAAATACATAAACTTGATATTATGGGGATTAGAGGTGCAGGAGTATCTTATGTTAAATTTAACAACGTGAGAATCCCAAAGGATAGTATAATAGGCAAAGAAGGTGATGCTTATAGAGGAGCATTAAAAGCTTTAATGGTTAGTAGAAACGGTTATGCTGGAATTGCAGTAGGAATTGCAAGAGGTGCTCTTGAAGAAGCTATTTCGAGAGCACAATCAAGAAAGCAATTTGGTAAAGCATTAATAGAACAAGAATGGATTTCCTTTAACTTGGCTGACGCTTACATAAAAGTTGAAGCGGCTAGATTACTCACATGGAGGGCAGCCCAATTATTTGATAATGATTACGAAGCAACTACAGAAGCATCTATGGCTAAATATTATGCTGCAGTAACAGCAACAGAAGTAACTAGACTTGCATTGCATATTTTCGGTGGACATGGATTAAATAGAGGTTCTAAAGTTGAAAGACTATATAGAGATGCAAAAATTATGGAAATAGCAGAAGGAACTAATGAAATGCAATTGGTAGCAGTATCTAGATTATTCCAACCAAAGAAATAAAGATGTAGAGAATAGCGAAGTTAACTGCCAAAACTGGTATTGAATATTTCATGAATTCAAAGAAACTAAAACTTTTTCCTCCTCTGCTTTCTGAAGCTTCAGATATAATTATATTACTTGCTGCACCAATTAATGTAAAGTTACCCGCTATTGTACTTCCCGCGGCTAATGCAATCCAATCAATAGTAGAAGTTGCCCCTAGGTGTATCATTTCTGGGATATATATTGCTACTAGTGGTACATTGCTTAAAACTTGACTTAATAAGATACTAGAAACCATAATTAGGAGAACATTGGTGGGTGGAGGTAAAACTTGGTATAATAGTTGAATTATACCACCTTTATAAAGACCTTCTGTAAAAATAAAGAGACCAGTAAAAAATAATATTGTTGACCAGTCAACCCTGCTCATTATTTCTCTCCTCTCTCTACTTATTAAAAGAAGAATTGATGAAGTTGTAAGAGATGCTAGTAGGATGTCAATTCTAACAAAACTCAAAATAAAGAATAATATCACAGTTATAAAAAGAAGAAATAGAGAAGAATAAGCAAGACGTTTATTCAATTTTATGTCTATTTTAATATCATCTATTTTTACACTTTCTAATCTATTCTTAAAGAGAAGCAACATAATATAGTATGATAAGAACAAGTTAAGAATAGTAGGAATAGCTAAAAATTCTAGGAACGAGACAAAAGGTTCTTTCAAATTTCCTTCAAGAGCTATAAGAAGATTCTGCGGATTTCCAGTAGGCATCATAACACTTCCTATTGTTACGCCGAAAGCTAGAGAATATAAGTATGGCATTTCATCTACGTTCATATATCTTGAAACCTCTAATATAACTGGAGTCCAACTAGCCGAAACACCATCATTAGTAACTAAATTTGATAAAAGTCCAGAATATAGTAGAATATAAAACATTATTTTCTTACTTTCCTTATATTTGTTTATAATCAAATAAGCTAAATATTTAAGAAAACCAGATACTTCAAGTGATGATGAAAAAATAAAGAGTGTGATAAGAAAGAGAATTACATCAAGATTAATCGATTCAAGAGCTTGATTAACATTAATAATACCGAAAACTATCATCAGAACTCCGCCAAAAAACATAGAAGTCCAAGGAGGTATTCTTGTTAAACCTCTAAAAGCAATCATACCATAAACTAAAATTGCAATAATCAAGGCAACTAGATACACAAGTTAAGTAATTGTGAAGGACTAAAAAGAGTATCTGAAAATTTAAACGCTAAAGAGCAATTTCCCTTATAACCCTTATTTACAAGCTAAATTTTTGTGAGATATTTCGTAGGACAAACATTTATTATAGCAGGTTTAACAATGTTATCATTGCTTTATCCTATTTCTCTATATCAGAATACACACTCTATGGTACTATTAGGGCTAAGTATAACACTAAATAACATAGCTAATGGTATCGGATCTTATATTTGGGGAGTTATAATAGATAAAAGCAAAGAAAGGTATTCCTTCTTCATATTATTACCTAGCGTTGGAATAATTATATCTTACTTAATACTTAAAACAAGTTTAGGAGTAATAGGGTATACAATTTTAGGTTTTTTCTCCGCACTTGATGGACCATTATATTCTGTCTTACTTTTAGAACAATTAGAAGCTGAAAAAACTGTATTAGGAAATGTGAGGCTTTCACAACTCTCTTTAGCAGGAAACATAATAGGAAGTTTACTAGGAGCATTAATTTATGATTTTAGAATAACAGTTATTTTATTTCTAGTTGCATTAGTACTTAACATTATATTTGTACCAAGATACAAGGGTGAAATTAGAGAGGACAAGAAAGAGAAAAGTAAAGCAATAAGAGATCTGTATGAGGCTTTGATTTCATTCTCTATGTTTAATTTGTCTGCTGAGATATTTTATGTAACATATATACCTACACTCACCTTGTTTAGAATCCCTAAATATATCTATTTCTTAAGTTATACATTTCTATATATAATTAATGAATTTATGTATAACAAGTCAATAAAAATTATAAAAGGAAATGAAATCTACTACAGTTTTCTAGTTATGAGTTTAAGAGGTATTATAATGATATTTATGGGCCTAATAACATTTTTAAAAATTAATATTTCAGATTCTATATTTATACCTTTTATAACCTTTGGCTCACTATATCCTCTATACAGCACGTCCTTCTTCTCACTTATATTTAAAAATCTTCAGAAAAATAGAGGAGCAATTCTAGGCATTTTTAACGCTGGTGAAAGCTTCGCCTCAGCTGGAGGTAGTGCATTAACTACATTAGTTTCAAATAACAATATTTCACAAGCTTACTTCATGGCGTTCTTTGGCTTCTCCTTATCCTTTTTCTTATGGCTAGACTTCTTAAATAAGAGATTGAATATAAAAATCTAGAATAGTTATTAGCTTTTAATACTTTTGGAAATTTTTATTTATATTTTAACAAAAACGAGATAACGCCATATAAGTATATAAATGACGGCATCATGTCCACTTATATTCCTTCTAATAACTTTGTGTAAAAAAGCCATAGTTTAACATAAATTATCTAGTAAGATAGTGCATATCAATCGCACTATACTATTTATTAAATCCCTAAATCTTCAGAATACTCGATATCTTATTTAATCCATGTATTTTCTAATATAGATGCCATGACTTATCAAATTCACAACTAGGCGTTAACATCGCATACACTGTAATTTTGGGTAAAAGTTTAAAAATAGTAAAATATGATGTAATTTTGACCTAAAATGAAGGGAATTTCAAACATAATATTTGCTGTAGTAGTTGTAATACTACTTATAGTTGCAGCAATAGGTTTTTATGAATATTCAACTATATCTGGGAAATACTCAGCACTTCAATCATCATATTCTTCGCTATCTTCACTTTCCTCTAGTTATATGAACCTCAGTAATCAATACATGTCACTACAATCAAAATATTCCCAATTATCTAAGAACTATACTGCACTAGAAGCAATGTATAATACACTTTTAACATACTTGAAAGGAAACGAATCTTTGCTTAGCATGTACCAAACTCTATATATGGAAGCTGAACACAACATAAGTGAGTTAGAAGCTCAATTACAAGCAGCTAAAACAACTTCTGGAAAAGAAGGTGCAGCATTAGATGTTGTAATGCTGTTTTATGATGGTATCGCAATCGAGAATCCAAATGATGTTACTCCATTCTTAGCACCAAACTTTACAGCAACAATACAGGGTGTACCATTCCCTGGAACCTATTCACTTTCATCATTTAACTCTACTTGGTTATCTGACTTCTTCTCTACATATGAAACTGTATACTTCTATACCACTGCATTACCTACAGTTACAGCATTAGGTAATAATACATACGAAATAACTGATGTAGTACAGTATTTTGTAGCGCCAACTAATGATCCCGTATATCTACAAGTGTTCAATGCATCTAATACAATAATAGTACAATACATACATGGAGTTCCATATATTACAAGCCTAATGTGGAAAGGAAATGAAGTCCCGCCATCAACAGTAATAGCAGGCTACCCATCACAACATATGTTGCAATCTAACCAAGTATTAGAAGAATACTTATATGAGATAAACGCTCTAGGTGCAGAATTTCCACCAAACGTTATAGCAACATACTTCTCACCCTCAGCAACGCTCATAATTAATGGTACTTTACCACCAGGATTAAAGGCTGGAACATATCAAGGATTATCAAATATAGAAAACTTCTTTAGTACATGGGATAGCTACTTTATATTTGTACTAGAATACTTACAGAATCTATTACCAAATGGAACAGCGGTACCACCTACAGTTCAAATTAATTTGTCGCCATCTGGAGCTAATGCTACATTAACAGTTAATGATACGGTTATATTTGGATTTGTAAATCAAGGTCAACCTGGATTCCCAGCAATCTATGATATGCATGCAATAGTAACTACTTACTTCGTATATAACTCAACTAGTAGCATGTGGCAAATAGTTAAGCAAGTATGGAATGTACAAATGGTCCCAATAGCTTCAGATACAATTTATTATCCATTAGGACCAGCAACCTTTATAGTAAATAGTGAAAGCACTGTAACAGTTAATGCAACAAAAGGTGCTGTAATAGCTGATGGTAATATAATTGTTACAATACAGCCTGGTACTTATGCTTACAATGCAATGACGAATCAGACATTATCATTGTACAATTTCTCTGTAATAACATTTAGTATGGAAGGAGTATATGCACCGCCTAACACGTCTTACACACCATTATACGCTTTTGCATTTGCAATTAATGGACAAATTACACCAGCGTGGGAGTTAGTTACTGCCACAAAGTCTCCATCACCTGCCATTACTATAGTCTTAGGAGCAACTGATACATGGACCTCATGGACATGGTTTGGAGGTACATTTAATGGAACAGTGTATATTGGTGGAAGCTACAAATTTGCTGACCACTGGATATATGGAGACGGAGTAATTGCAAACATACAATTCTTTAAACCAGTAATATGGATATTTGAAGCCTCGCAAACACCAGTAGGTCAACCACCCATGCCAGCAAGTGTATCAGTAAGCCCAGTATACGGTATGAATCCTGTAGTTGCATATACTTATCAGATAAATGGAACTGAAGGAGGAGTAGTATTCGCAGGAAACATTATAACTATAATTAAACCTGGGTCATATATAGTAAACACAACATCTAATGCAACACTAAAGACATATGACTTCTCAATTATCTATTATCAATTAAACAATCTACCCAATGCACCAAATGGGCAAACCCCAATATTAGGTTTTGCTTATGCAATTAATGGGCAAGTAACTACTAAATTATACTCTACACAACCGTGGATAACAGTTGTAATAACATCAGATTCACAATCAACCACTATGTGGACCTGGTTATCAAGTGGATATGTATTTAAAGATCCAATAATAATCGGAAATGGAATAGTAGTGAACTTAACATTCTTTAGACCAGTACCATGGATACTAACAATGCCTGCTATAACTTCTACTTCGACAACAACATCAACAACAACTTCATCATCAACTACTACCTCTTCTACTATTGGTTATTGGGAATAATAAGAATAAAAACAAAAAATTTATTTTTA
The DNA here is from genome assembly GCF_000011205.1 of Sulfurisphaera tokodaii str. 7. Classification (NCBI taxonomy): domain Archaea; kingdom Thermoproteati; phylum Thermoproteota; class Thermoprotei; order Sulfolobales; family Sulfolobaceae; genus Sulfurisphaera; species Sulfurisphaera tokodaii. Next base: position 2,261,791 of record NC_003106.2, on the reverse strand, counting down.
TTCAATTTTTATTAATATTCTTCCATCTCTATTTTTATTAAATAAATCTTGTAAAGCTTCTTTTCCATCTTCCAGTTTTCTTACTTTCCATACTTTTACTTTCAATTTCTTAGCCATAGAGGCTAATTCTACTAACTCTTTTCTATTACCTCCAGTAGTTCCTATTAGACTAGCATGTTTTCCATAAATTGCTCCTAAATCTAAACTTACATTACTACCCGTTATACCTCCAAAGAACAAGAGCTTTCCATTTAACCCTAGAACTGATAGGCTTTTGTCCCAAACGGATGAGCCTACCGAATTTATAACTATATCTGCCATTCTTCCATTAGTCAGTTCTTTCACTTTTTCCTCCACTTTATCATAACTAACTACTTCATCAGCACCAAATTCCTTAACCCAGTTTTTGTTACTTACTGCAATAACATATCCTCCCATCATTTTAGCAAACTGAACTGCAAATTGTCCTGTATTTCCACTAGCACCAAAAACCACTACAGTTTTACCAAATACTTGCACAGTGCTTAATGCATGATAAGCGGTTAATGCGGCTACTGGTAAACTTGCAGCTATCTCATCATTAATCCCTTCAACTTTTACAAGATTATGTTCTGAAACAGAAAAATATTCAGAAAAACCTCCATTAGTTATTATACTAATTATTCCACCATTTCTACATAACTGTTCCATACCTTGTAAGCACATATCACACTTTCCATCAAATACTCTATTATAGACAACAACTTTATCGCCGATATTTACACTTTTTACGTGATCCCCTACTTTAGCGACTTCTCCGTATATCTCTGCACCAGGGATATGAGGCATAGGAGTTACTGGTATAAAATTAACTACAAAATAATCAATAGGATTAACACCAGCCATTTTTACTTTTACGAGAACATCATGCGGACCTAAAGTTGGTTCTTTTACATCAGATATTTTTAGGTTTTCAATTCCCGATTTCTCAAAAATTAAGGCTTTCATCATAATCATTTATGTATATATTAGTATAAATCTAACTTAACTTAAGTAAAGCTAATTTTCTTTGATTTATAAATAACAATCTTAATGAAAGTAGATATACCATTAGAAATTAAGATTTAAGAAATTTTTTACGCCTTTCTATTGCTTCTTGGTATACTTGCTTCTCTCTTTCTGTTATCGGAGTGTACTCTTTTACTTTAGTTGGCCTTCCAGATTTATCTATTCTTACATAATTAAAATATGCTGTAGTTACATGTTCTTCTACGAAATTTCTAGGATCTAATCTTATCACATTTAGTATCACTTCAAAAGAAGTACTCCCTACATAAGAAATTCCAGCTCTTATTTTAATGATATCTGAGAGCCTTATGGGAGTATAAAAGCTAGTACTATTAATAGAGACTGTAACTACTGCACCTTCTTCTGAGATGTAATTAAGGCATAATGCACCACCAATGTCGTCCATTAATTTAAGCAATTTTCCAGCTGAAATTATTCTTCCGTCATAAGTCATATCTGGAGTTACAATATACGTTGACTCAGTTCTATATCTTAATCCATATGTAGGATCTGAAGTATCATATCTCTTTCTTATTCTATCCTTAATATTTTCTGCCCTTTCTTGCCTTCTTTTTAACGCTTTATTATACCTTTCTAACTCTTCATTACTTTCTGCATAAACTTTATTCTCTACAATAGTTGGTCTTAGAAATTCATCAACTTTAACATATGTAGCAAAAGCTTCTACTAACACTTCATCTCCCTTAATAGCCCTCATAGATACTTCCATTGAAGTATTGCCTACGTAATCCACTTCAGCCTCTATATCTATTATATCACCTAACATTATGGGTTTTTTAAATATAACATCGTCAATTGAAGCTATTACAGCTAAACCTCTAGCCACTTTCATTGCTGAAATCATTCCAGTATCTACAAGAAAATTTAACATATCTCCACCGTGTAATCTGCCTAAGAAATTAGTATTTTCATAATGAATGAGTCTTTTTGTTATTACTCTCGTATTAGAGATTCTCAAATAAGACACCATTTATTTCGTCAGCTACTTTTAAATATTTTTTATCTAATTTAGAGTACTCTAATGCGTAATCTCTCAATTGATCTAGTATATTTTTCCAGTTAACTTTTATATCTCTCAATACATCATCGGGTATTTTATCTAGCTCTATTCTTTTATGATTAGCTGAGAAAAAAGGTAAAAATTCATCTTCTGACAATGAAATAACTACAACCCCATTCCTATCTAGAACATATTCATGAACTCCTTTTTTTGATAGGGAGATACCAAAATCATCTGAAGGAGGAATTAATTTCATTATCTCCCTTAAGAACTGTAAAACACTTTCTTTATCTCCTTTACTTTTCATTTTTCTTAACGAAACTTCTAATTCACTCATCTCAACCAGCCTTAGATAAATCGTAATGCCCTAATGGAGGTGGTACTGGAACTCTTATTTTAATTTTTCCCTCTCTTAACCATGGAGATAATAAATATGCAACACCATTTTTTTCCCAGCTTAAAATTTTCGCATCACTTCTTGATAATCCTAAATTTTCAGCTACCTCAGGCTTAATTCTAAAAATTACCTTAGTATTTGCTAACTGTACAATTATATCAGAAAGATCATTGGGATTATGTGTAGAGAAAATAAAACCCACTCTTCTCCTTCTTCCAAGTCTCATCATTGTTGATATTTTTCCCGCTACTCTTTTAACATAGTTTGCATCCTCTTCACTACCCTTACCTGATGGGAAAAATTTATGAGCCTCATCAATAATAAGAACTAGTCTATCCTTAAGATTGCCCTTCTTCATGTCAAGCTCTCTTAGTTCAAATATCTTATCTAGAAAATAATATGATATTATTTTCTGGGAAAAATCATCTAACTCACTATTATATAAATCTAGAACCAATAGCTTATTAGAATCATATAATATTTTCTTCAGGGGCTCTTTTTTCACGCCTACATCAAATAATCCAGTTTCTTTTAATAAATATAAACCTCGTATAATGTTTTCCTTTGTACTTTTATGTATACTAAGCTTCTCTATATCATCAGTGTTCATAGCTTCTATTAAATCATCTAGAGAGTTGAATTCACTCCCTTTTTTCTTTATCAATATCTTGAGAAATTGAGTTGCTTGCTCAGAAAAATATGGATTTAATCTATGTATCAATTTCTTTACATCGTTAAATCTAAAATAAAAAGGGAAGATATAAGTTTCTGCTTTCCATTCACTATTACTAATAACAATACTTCCAGGATTAACGGATGTATAAAAGTTAAAGCCTTTCCTTTTAAGATAATTTATAATTGGCTCTACATACAGCTTATAGTATGAAGAAGTTATAGATAATAAATCCTTTTTTCCATCTGTATATTTCTTTAACCATTTCTTAGAAACAGGATATATGATCCCCAATTTTATACCATTAATTTTAGAATACAGATTCTCAAACATAGAAAGACTTTCATTTACTAACTTATTACTCTTATCTGGAGGTAAAAAGATATGATAATAATCACCAGTTGCATCAAATACAAAAACTTTTGTGTCCTCCGCGACTTTATATATTCCAGCTATTAGATCCTTTACAAAGGATGTTTTTCCAGCACCAGTGGTACCTAAAATCAACATATGGTAATTGAGATCATCCAGGCTAATACTAACTTTGATTTTATTTTCTGGAGAATCAAGAAAGCCTAGCCTAAGAAGACCCCTATTAGTATCTAAAGCTCTTTCTATTATATCTGGGTTAGGTAAAATCACAGGCGATTGTGGTTCAATTATTATATCTGCTGCTTCTGGTTCTGTAGATTCAAGAACGTTTATTTTAGTCAGCATTTCACACTTAATTACAACATTCGATACTAATGAACCTGGTTCTTCATCATTTGTCTCATTTACTGAGAGTAAGGGCGAATCTGAAAATAATAATGATGATACGTCACTTCGCTCATAACCAACTACTCTCAAAAGAATAAAATAAAGGGTTTTAATGTCAATAGCTCCTAAAAGAATTCCTATTCTTCCTAGAAACGGATACTTATAGTATGTCTGAGCATCTAGGATTACATTTACAATATTATTTTCCTCATCAATTCTATTTGGAATGTATTTTGCTACTCTACCTATGATAGTTCCTAGCGTTATAGCTAAAGCTTTAGCTTTTTCCATCCTATCTTTTACAGAAGATATAAAGTCCTCAGACAAGATCGTACACCTCAAACTTATTCTTAAAACTTTCTTGGAGCCCTATTCTATCAATAGAATATAGAATATATTTTATTATACCACTAGAAAGCTCTTTAGCAGTTTTATCTGCTATAGATAGTATTTTAGGAATTCCATCATTGGAAAATGGTAAAGAGGCAACAATAGCTGGTGCGTTTTTATTTAACGACTCTATTCTTAATATAGAAAATTTAGGTAAATATTTATGATATGGGATAACTAAATAATTTACATAGTATCTTATTTTATCAATTTCCCTTATAAGTGGACCTACTGATATAATTGGATAAGGAGGATTATAATTGAACCTAACCAACTGAAATAGAAAAGCTTCATCAGATAAAAAACTCCTAGGGTTTATTTTATATCTGGATATAAACTCCTCACTATCTTTTAGAGTATTAACTAAGAGATTAGATTTGTCAAGCCTTTTTACTATTCCCACATATTTTTCATCTAAAACTTTTATTCTCTCCTTGACTATATACTCTCTTACTTTTTCTGGCAAGTAAATATGTGAAGGAAATAAAGGACCATCTATTACTGTTAATCCTTTATCCTTAGTAATTTTAAGTCCTTCTGTCTCAAGAATACTTCTCAGTTCTGTTTCTATTCTTTCTGGTTCCTGAATAGATAAAAATGGTTCACCGGTGAGAGAAACTGAAGTAAAAAAAGAATTAGAAGAATACAAGAATGGCTCTATTTTACCCTTTATAGGGTTAGAAGAAGCTAGTCCTATAAAGGGCTTTTTTATAGGTAAAGAAGGCAATCCGAAAAGGGAAGGATAAACTCCTATTATGGGATAGGTTGATGAAGATATTGCCAGAGTATTTATAGAAATTATTCCGCCAGCTGATATTAGACTTCGACTACTTCCATCAACTGCATAAATAACCTCATTTTCCCTTCTTATTACATCGATTTCCGTAACAATTTCTTTTTCTTTTACACCTAAGATAGCTTTGTCTTTCTCTTGGTTTTCATCATTTTTAACTATAACAGTAAAATAATCTTTAACATATTTTTGAATAATCTCATCAAGTAATACAAATAATCCCTTATTTTCAGTCATCTTTCATATAAAAATATCGAGAGAAATATTTAAATATGGCGTAATACCAATGGGTATTACCTCTTCTTATTCATCTTTCATAAGTTGTCTAATTGCTACAATTACTGGATCCCAAACTCTACTAATTGCTGGTAAGTAACCCATCTCAATGAAGAATGTATCTTCTATGGTAAAGCCTTTCATTATCGCTGCAGCCATCATATCTATTCGTCCTAATACTTCTTCACCACCAACGATTTGAGCACCTAAAATTCTCTTAGTGTTTTCATCTGCTATAATTTTTACATGAATATCTTTAGCGTCAGGATAATATCTTGCTCTAGTCTTCCCACTTATAGTTGCTGATATAGGTTTAAATCCGTGAAGCCTTGCCTCATCTTCTTGTAAACCCACTCGTCCTATATAAAATTCTTTGTACTTAGTAATTTGGGTGTTCACAACTCCTGGGAATCTCATTTCATGACCGCCTATATTACTTCCAGCCACATAACCCATCTTATTAGCTACTGGTGCAAAAGGAACCCATGCGGGTTTTTTAGTTATTATATTTACTGATTCAGTGTTATCACCAGCTGAATAAACTTCCCTATAGTTAGTCCTCATGTGATCATCAACCTTTATAGCTCCAGTCTCTCCTAATTTTATTTTATCTTTTACAAGTTCAACATTTGGTGCAACTCCTATTGCTATTATAGTGCCATCTACTTGGTACTTTCCCTTATCTGTGACTATTAACCTACCTCCTTCCTTTATAGTCTCAACGCTCTCATTGAGTCTAACTTCTGCATCTTTAGAAACTCTTTGAGTTATTATATTTCCCAGTTCAGTGTCTATAGTCTTATTTAGCAAATACTTACTCCTGTGAATCAAAATTACCTTTTTGCCTATATGAGTTAGTGCCTCCGCCATTTCTATACCTAATATTCCACCTCCTACTATTGCGATAGTATTTAAAGACCAAAGTCTCTCTCTTAATTCTACTGCATTAGCCGGATGATGTGCATAAAAAATCCTATCATTTCCGTCTTCAACTGGAATTTTTCTAGGTATAGCTCCCGTACTAATAACTAAATAATCATATTCAGCTTTGATTTTTCCTTCTCTAGATTCCCCATATACTATCCGGGAATCAAAATCAATTTCTGTTACTTTCGTATTAGTTTTTACATGAATTTTTCTCTTTTCTTCAAAAAATTGTGGAGTATAAGTCATAAAAAGATTCTCGTCATTAAATAATCCTTCAACGAAATAAGGAATTCCACAAGGTGCATGACTAACCATTTTTGTTGATTCAAATACAACAATTTCCATGTCTGGCTTTAATCTCCTAGCTCTTGAAGAAGCACTCATTCCAGCAGCTCCGCCACCTACTGCTACTAAAGTTTCCATACATTAAATTAAGAGAAGACCTTTTTATATAGTATTAATAAGATTCTTTTATGGAGACAACAAGAAATCTATTTGAGGATTTAATAAAAAAACTTGAAACTATAAGTGAAGCTGGCTTAAGTTTTAATGAGGCTGAAATATTAAAATTTTTAAAGGCAGAAAGTAAAAAACAGTTAGAAATATTTGATAAACTTGAAAATTCCATAAAGTTACAAAATTGGAATGAAGCTATTTCGAACTTTTTAATTCTTGTAGAGAGAATAAATGTTTCCTTATTATTCTTATTACAACCCACAAATTATTCTACTCTAGTTAACAGTAGAATATCTAGTCTTTTTGAGGAATATTTATCTATAATATCTCTTTATGTTTCCTCTTCTTTGTTACAATTAAGACCTAATTTAAAGAAAATTGGGATAGAGAGTATAACTGCGTCAATTTCTTCTAATCCACCATCGATTAATATATCTATGGTGATTAAAAGTGAATAATCCATATGAGAATTGGATTAATTTTTTTCAAGAGGCCTTAAACACAAATATACCTAGTATAGAAAAGATTGAGGAACTCGTTTATTTAGGAATAGGAGGAAGCGGAATACCTGGAAGGATACTAGAAATATTAGAACTGCCAGTTAAATACCAATTATTTAGAGGTTATAAGGTAAAGGTAAATGAAAAGAGTACAGTTATTGCAGTTAGCTATTCTGGAAATACTACAGAAACAATATTTGCATTATTAACTTCTCTAAAAAAAACTAGAAAAGCTATAGTAATAACATCTGGCGGAAAAATTGAAGAAATAGCAAGCAAACACAATTTACCGGTAATAAAACTTCCTAAAGGTTTACAAACCAGATTTGTATTCCCCTATATTTTTACTTATCTTATTAGAATAATTAACGAAGGTTTAGGGACGAATTATAATGTAAACGAATTAGTAGAGGGAATTAAAGATTATTCTAAGTTAAATGAAATTTCTGGGATTTTAGCTTCCCAAATTATTGGTAAAATACCGATAATTTATTCATCAACTTTTCTTCCAATAGCCGAAAGATTTAAACAAGAAATTAATGAAAATGCGAAATATCCTGCATTTTATAATGAGTTACCAGAAGCAAATCATAATGAAATAGAATTGTATTCATATCCTTCTCCCTATACTTTTTATCCGATTGTTATAGTTTCAGACAAACTTGATGAAGAGTCTGCAAATTTAATTAACGCATATAAGATATATCCCTTATATCAATCAATTTTAAAGAACATTGCTAGTTTAACACTATTAGCCGGACTTACATCAGTTAAGCTAGCAATGTTATTAGGAGTTAAACCTGAACAACTTAATATAATACCAAAAATAAGGGAAAAAACCTTTAAGTTGTTTGAGGGTGATATTAATGCAGATCAGAATTTATAATACATTAGGAAGAAAAATTCAACCATTAGAGACCGTAGAACCGCAAACTGTCAAAATGTATGTATGTGGTCCAACAGTATATGATTACCTTCATATAGGACACGGTAGAACATTTGTATCCTTTGACGCAATGGTTAGATATCTAAGATTAAGAGGATATAACGTTATTAGAGTTCAAAATATTACAGATATAGATGATAAGATAATAAAGAAAGCACAAGAAACAGGTAAAGATTGGACAGAAATTGTAGATTTTTACACAAAAGACTACCTTAATGCATTAACTCAATTAAAGATCGAAATAGACCAACACCCTAGAGTAACCTATCACATTAAGGAAATTATTAATTTCATACAAAAATTGATAGATAAAGGACATGCGTATGTAGCAAAGAGTGGTAGCGTATATTTTGATGTTGATTCATTTCCTTCTTATGGATTACTTTCTGGGACTAAAAAAGAAGAATGGAATCAAGGAGAGGAATTTGTTAAAGAAAAGAAAAATCCTTATGATTTTGCATTATGGAAAGCTTGGAAACCGGGAGAACCCTATTGGGAATCTCCATGGGGCAAAGGAAGACCAGGTTGGCATATAGAATGTTCAACAATGTCAATGAGATATTTAGGTGAAGAATTTGATATTCACGGCGGAGGAATAGATCTTATTTTTCCTCATCATGAAAATGAAAGAGCACAAAGTGAGGCACTACTTGGAAAACAGTGGGTAAAATATTGGGTTCATGTATCTTACCTTACTATAAGGAAAGAAAAGATGAGCAAATCTCTTGGAAACATAATTCCCCTTAACGAGGCACTAAAGAAATGGGGACCTTCAGTGTTACGATATTGGTATCTTTCATCACATTATAGAAGTAGTCTAGACTTTAATGAAGACTCGTTAGAGCAAGCTAAAAATGCCTTAACAAGACTAAAAGATGCAATTAGTATAATTAGAGATGTCATTAAAGAAGGTCCTAAATATTATTCAAAAGACGAGGATATACAAGTACAAAGGAACATTGTAGAGTTAATTAAGAGTTTTCATGCTGCCATGAGTGAAGATTTTGACACAGCAAAAGCATTATCATATATTCATGAAATTGTTAGCTTAGTTTTCGGAAAAATACAGTATAGTAGAGACTTTATGTCAGCAATGTTAGCATTTGATGCGCTTAGACAATTCAACTACGTGTTCGGTGTAATGGATGAAGAATTTTATCCTACATATGAGATGTTAGGTAAAGTGATAGATGCAGTAGTGGAAATAAGAAATCAGCTCAGAATGAAAAAAATGTACGATTTAAGTGATCAAATAAGAGCTATTTTAGCTAATGCTGGAGTAAAGGTATTAGATAGTAAAGACAAATCTACTTGGAGATTTGAGTAGATCTTTCCGTTATTATGATTGGTGTTTTTTCACCGTCAAAATATCTTTTTAGCATCTCTATGGTAGTAGGACTAACCGATATATTTGTTAATTCGTCTAGAGAGAAAAATCTCGCATCTTCAGCATCACTACTTGCCATAAGTTTTCCCTCAATATTTTCACACACGAAATCTAGAATAACATAGTGAAAACCTTCCTTAATTATTTCGACTATAGCTAATAACTCCTTCACTCTAACATCTAAATTTGTTTCTTCTTTAATCTCTCTCTTAACAGCTTCTTCTAATGTTTCACCATATTTTACCTTTCCTCCGGGTATAGCCCAACTACCTTTATTCGGTGGATTTTTTCTTTTTACAAGTAAAACTTTTCTCTGTTTATTGAAAATAACTCCTCCTACTGCTACTAAAGGATATTCCATATAAAGTTTACATGGGAAAAAAGTTAATATATAGTTAGTTTACGTAGAAATGAGATGATTAAAAGTATTTTACTCCTATTGTTAATATTACCCTTGCCCCTAATAATAGCTAATTCACTGCCAACAATATATAATAACTATGATCATGTCCAAGTAATTAATAACATAACTATTTATAAAAATCTAGAATATAAAATAGTGCTAGAAAAGAGTGTTACAGTTAACGAGACACAGTCAAGTATAGTTAATAAAACTACTACTACAACAACAGTAAAGCCAACAACTGTACAAAAAGTAATCTCCTCTTATATAGTAAACTATACTGTAACCAATATCACTGGAACAACAATTAATGTTACTATTTCTGGGAACTTTACAAAGAACTTTACTTTTATACAGCAAGGTAATCATTCTATTAATTTATTTACAGATATAATGAACGTAAAATATCCTTACATATTACCATTTCTATTGCTAAACAACACATACGCTCTAGTTACCGGCTCTACATATGTAATGTTTTTTGTAAAAATGCAGAACTACACTATAAATGGGAAAAATATTACGGCGTATGATTACTTTATAGTATACAACTCCTCGTATTTCCAAGAATATGAGATACTTTATAATGGATACTTAGCCAATTATTCTACAACATATAACGGCTCTACGTTAATTATGAGTTTGTTAAATTATTATAATGAATTTAACATTACGTTAAACTCTAATACGAATTCATACTTATCACAACCTTATCTTTACATAGAATACTTGTACAGTTCCGCATCAAAGACATTACAAGCCAGCAACTATGTTGAAGCATATTATCCTTTAATAGCTGGTAATTATGTAGGGCAAATAGTATATTTACTTTATCCACATGAAGGAAAACTCGTTGAACCAGAGACCTTTTATGGATTAAATGTAAATTTTGAACTATACTTTAAACCAATTAATGACTTAGTTCTAACATTTATGCCCTCTAACGATACTACAATTACTTGGAATGGAAGATTATTTAGCTATGTAAATATTACTCCCATGAAGCTTGTTAATGGGAGCATAGTAAATACAATGCTTTATAGAAATGTGAGTACTAATACTACTGTATATTTATACTTCTCACAACAATCACATATATTATTAGAAGAACTCATCTATAGCAATTTACTTCACAACTATACAATAAAATTAGATTATCTAGGAAATCAATTTGTAAGTTTAGACCAGAATTATATAAATGTTACTTTTACAACATATAAGACTTTACCCTATTCTTTAGTAAACTTTAATGAAGGATTAGTAATTGCGATAGTGTTTACTGTAATAGTCTCTGCAATAATTATTCTTTTTAGACAGAGATAAATTGTAAGTTAAAACAACTAAAGTAAAGTATATAGATAAGTTAAAATTTTTAAATTGAGAATATAGAGAACGAGATCATGAATTCAGCCGTCCAAGAAACCCTTACCTCAAATCTTTATGATCAACAAGTTAAAAAGTTATACCATGTAGGTGGAATCCTAGGTCTAACAGAAGATGTTTTACAAGTTTTATCAACTCCGGAAAGGGTAATACAGGTAAAAATTGAAATAAAAGGAGCTGATGGTAAAGTAAAAACATTTGTAGGATGGAGATCTCAACACAACAGTGCATTAGGACCTTACAAAGGTGGAGTAAGATACCATCCGGATGTCACACAAGACGAAGTTATAGCGTTGTCAATGATGATGACATGGAAAAACTCATTACTTCAATTACCTTATGGTGGTGGAAAAGGAGGTATAAGAGTCGATCCCTCAAAGCTAACGAAAGAAGAGTTAGAAGCATTATCCCGTAGATATGTAGATGCACTATATAAATATATTGGAAGTGATATAGATATACCAGCACCAGATGTAAATACTAATCCACAGATTATGGCGTGGTATTTAGATGAGTACATAAAAATAACTGGAAAAGCAGATTTTGCAGTATTCACTGGTAAACCTATAGAACTAGGAGGACTACCTGCACGAATATACAGTACTGGACTTGGTGTAGCTACAATAGCTAAAGCTTCAGCTAAAAAATTCTTAGGTGGAATTGAAGGTGCTACAGTAATAATCCAAGGATTTGGAAATGTGGGTACTTATACAGCCAAATTCTTGCAAGAAATGGGTGCAAAAATAATTGGGGTAAGTGATTCTAAAGGTGGTGTGATAGATCCTAATGGTATTGATGTTCAAAAAATAATAGAAATAAAAGAATCAACTGGTTCAGTAATTAATTATCCATCTGGTAAGAAAGTCACAAATGACGAGTTACTAATATCCGAATGTGACATTCTTATCCCAGCAGCCTTAGAAAATGTAATAAACAAGTTTAATGCACCAAAAGTAAAGGCTAAATTAATTGTAGAGGGGGCTAATGGACCTCTTACTGCAGATGCAGATGCTATAATGAAAGAAAGAGGAATACCAGTAGTTCCAGATATTTTAGCTAATGCTGGAGGTGTTGTTGGAAGTTACGTAGAATGGGCTAATAATAAAATGGGAGAAATAATGAGCGAAGAAGAAGCCAGAAAATTAATTATACAAAGGATGGAAAACGCATTTGAAGGAGTATATCAAAAGTATAACAAATTAGGTGATCAAGACCTAAGGACAGCAGCAATGGCAATTTCAATCGAAAGAGTAGTAAATGCTATGAAAGCTAGAGGTATGTTATAACAATAGTAAGTATTAAAAAGATAATAAATATTATTATACCTAAAATTAACATAGTTTTTGCTATTTTTTTATTGCTTCCAAAAACTATAGGAATAGGTCCTATAAATATAACTCCCCCATATTCGCTTCTTTGTTCTCCTTGCCTATTTTCTTCCTCTTCTGCTCTTCTTTTTTCACTCTTCGTAAATTCTAAGAAGAGACCTACTATTACTAATATTAGACCTAAAAATATTGCAGTTAAACCAATAGCAAACAATAACTCACTCATAGTTTTATTATATAGATTCTAAAGATTTAATTTTATTTGCAAGTATTTCCATTTCTTTAGGCATCTCAACACCATCATACATAGTTACTAGCTCACCTATACTATTTCTAATCTTATCATAATCAATTCCTCTCTTCTTAAACACATTAACTAACCAACGATAGGTTTCCTCTTTAGTTAAGTCTCTTAACTCTTTTTCATCCGGATAAACACCGAACTTTCTAATAACATCGATCAATCTTCCTTTCGTATAATAATTCTCTATTTCTCTCCCTAATGGTACACAATAGTCCTTTAAATTAATATCAATCTTATCACACAAGCCTAGGAAAATCACATCTAACCCTAACATTTCACGCATTTTTAACCATAATTGCAGTTCTAACTCATTGTTCACCTTATATATTCCTATTCCTAACTCGTCATTAGAAATCCCTATTCTTCTAAGCCAATTTAAAATAACTGATGGCTCAGCTAATTCACTAGTTAAAACAATAAGCCTATTAAAGAGAACATCTCCTAAATTAACTCTCAAAATTCCAGTTATAGTTCTTAGTTGCTCATCTAATGTGACTTTGATTGCCGAAGAAACTCCATTCTTCTTCTTCATAATAATATAATTATCTACAGTAGACGAAATTATGTAGGGAGAATGAGTAGTTATGAAAACCTGAAAAACATTGTTATTTGTCCAGTCTTTTATAAGCTTCATTATTCTAGATTGTAATGTTGGATACATATTTACTTCTGGCTCCTCAAGTAATAAGATCTTTCTACCACTAAGCCATAAAATAAATAACATTAGAATAACTCTTTGAAAACCACTAGCTGCTAAATCTATGTAAATAGGTAAGTTTTGAATATTTAAAACTAGTTTGCCGGAATCCCAGAACTCTATTCCTTTAATTTCAGGTATTACTTCTCCTATTAAATTTACAAAATCATACCATTTTCTTCTCATGTTTATTGGGCTTCTATTCATTTCTATCATTTTCTTTAATATTGCATCAAAATATGTCTGATCGAATATTGGAACATATTCTACTGATTGAGAAGCTAAAGAAAATAATGACTTTACCTCTTCAAATTGATCTCTTGTAGGAGGAGAATTATTTACAGAAAAAGATTCTAAACTCCACTCAATAAATCTATTATTATATCTTAGCTTATTAACAACCTCAACCCTAAGTTTCTGAGATTTGCCAATAGACTTCTGAACTTCTTCTTCTGAGAATTCTATTACACCACCAATACTTATAGGTTTCGTGATATCATAATCTCTCCATAGTAACATATATTCTTGATCCCTATCTTCAATACTTCTCTTCTCTATTCCAGCATTAAGATTCTTTATGAAGAGATATATCGCTGTGAGCAAATTAGTCTTACCATAACCATTGTAGCCAACTATGACGTTTAACCCACCTAAATCTTCAAGCCTTATATTTGATAAACTTCTAAAGTTGTCAACGTAGAAGTTGATAATCTTCACTTTTCCTCACTCTACGCATATTTCTCCTTCCTATAATATAATCGTTAACCAACTATTTTATGTCGTTCTATAATGAGAGAAAAAAAGGAAGTATTATTAGTGCTAATAGTTTTAAAGGGTTGCCTTAATAAGTCCTCCATCTACTGGAATTAATACACCGTTTACATATGTTGAAAGCTCAGAAGCTAAGAATAGGATAACATTGGCTACCTCTTCAGGTTTTCCAATTCTCTTTAATGGGACATCCCTCGTGATATCCCTTATTATTTCCTCTTCACTTCTACCTTCCCTTTTTGCTCTATCCTTAACTAGTTGATCTACCCTATCAGTTAATGTCCAGCCTGGCATTACACCGTTAACTAATATTCCTTTTTCTCCTAATTCTCTAGCTGCAACTTTAATTAATCCAGCTAAAGATAACCTTACTACGTTAGACAAGTCCAAATTAGGCAAAGGTTCTTTTAATGTCATTGATGTAGATAGAATAATCCGACCACCACTTTTCATTAATTTCCCAGCTTCCCTTACTGCAATAACAGCACTCATTAAAAGAAGATAAAAAGCATTAATCCAATCTTCATTTGTTAACTCAAACAAATTTCCTGGCTTCGGACTTCCAGTAACATACACTAATACATCTAGCCCGCCTAAAGTACTATAACCAGACTTTATTAGGTTCTCTACATCAGATGGTTTTGTTAAATCTGCTATGATATAATTTACTTCACCGAGATTCTTTAGTCTTTCATAAGCTTTCCTTAGATTATTTTCGTCATGAGAAGATATAATAACTTTTGCACCTTCCTCTAAAAACCTTTTCGCTGTTGCAAAACCTATACCTTTACTTGCCGCTGTTACTATCACTTTTTTCCCTTTTATCCCAAGATCTATTCTTACCACCAAGAAAATAATCAATTGTATACCTTTTTGGGGTTATCGCTAACTCTCTTATCTTCTTAAAATCTTCCTCAAGAATTTTCCTAAGATTAGGATTATAAAGTGCCGCAGCAGGATGATAAGTTGGAAAAACTATAATCTCTTTTTCCTTATATTTCCATACATAGCTTTTACCTCTAACTTTTGTTATAGACGAAAAATTTTCGCCCATTTTACTAAAAATATATTTTGTAGAATGTCTCCCTAAAGTTACTATGATTTTTGGCATGATAATGTCAATCTGCCTATCTAGATAAGGAGAACAAGCCGTGATCTCATCTTCCTCTGGATCTCTATTATTTGGTGGTCTACATTTCACTACATTAGTAATAAATACTTGATCTCTTTCTAATCCTAAAATTTCCTTAATCATCTGAGTAAGTAATTTACCAGCTGCACCAACAAATGGTCTTCCTTCTTTATCTTCATTCTCCCCCGGTGCTTCTCCAACAAACATTATTTCGGCTTTTGGATATCCCTCACCAGGTACTGCGTTGGTTCTAAATTGCCATAATTTGCACTTCTTACAAGAAATAACTTCCTCTTTTATTTTTTCTAAACTATCCATCAGTAAATCGACCCCTCCTCATTCTTCAGTCTATGTCGGCATCATCATTTGTCCCCCACTCGGCTGAGGATCCTCATCGCATAAACACAAGCTCAGATCCCGGAGGAGAGTGGGGGTATTTAATATTTTAATCCTTGAAGTAAGTATTAACTTTAATGTCTGTAAACAAAAAATATTTTCAGCTACAAGATTTAATTTTAATAAAAACTTCAATAGAAAAAGTGCTATTACACATTAACGAGAGAAAAGAAAGAAGTATTTTCTCTTGGATAGATAAAGAATTGTCTGGTTTATGGAATTTCAAAGATGAAGAGCTGAGATATGATATAGAAGAGGCTAAAAAGTATGTGAAAAACGAAGATTATATAAAAACAAAGGAAAAACTACAATTAATAGAGAAAAAAATCGAAGAAAAAATAAATCAACTATATAAGGAAATGCTAAATTATTGACGCAATCGCATAGTAATTCTGATACATTATATAGATGGCTACAGCTATTATTATTATTGCAAAAACTTTTCTCAGCATTCCTCTCGGCATGCTAGATGCAATCTTAGCACCAACATAGCCACCTGCAATACCGCCAAGTAAATATAAGATACTAATTATTGGATCAATTTCACCAGCTAATGCATAAGTTAAAGCACCAGTAACGCCAAAAGTTCCTACTGAAATTAAAGAAGTCCCTACAGCTTTTATCATACATATTCCAGTACTAAATAGTAAACCAGGGACAATTAAAAATCCTCCACCTATACCGAAAAAGCCAGACGCAAAACCAACTAAGAATCCTATAGGAATAATTCTCTGCAATTTTACTCTTTGTAAAAGCCCTTTAGTAGGTTCTCCATTAGGATAAGTTTTAGAAACAGCTGGCCTATCTTTTCCTCTAAAAACCATAACAGCTATTACTATCATTAGAATTCCGAACAAAAATAGTAAAAGTCCTCCATGAACTATTAACCCAACTCTGGCACCGACGTAAGTTCCTAAAATTCCTGGCAAAGTGAAAAAAATACCTTCTAAGATTCTAACATTTCCTTTTTTCCAATGGATGAAAGCATTTATGTATGCATTTAAACCGACAGCTAGAGCAGTAGTGCCTATCACTAAATGATCAATATAATTTTTATTAACACCAGGCAAGTAAGCTAAACCAACGAAATATAATAAGAGTGGTATAGCTAAAATTGACCCTCCTCCACCTATTAGCCCTAGACTGAAACCAACCAGAAAGCCTGCAATAATTGACAAAACGTATTGCAAAAACGTTAACTCAAGCATGAGTTATATTTTTTATTTTTAGTTTAAAAAGTTTTGTTTAATCAAAATTAACTTGTTAATAGGGAATATTTTCACCGTGTGGACATTTTTCTGGCTTTCCAAGATACTCATAAATTCTTTCTATAACTTCGTCCGGTACAGAATAATCAAACTGCTTAGTATAATTACATGCTTGATCTGGAGATAAACCAATTTTAACTAAGAATGTCTCGATAACTCTATGAGCTCTCAGAAGGGAATCTATTGCTTTTTTCCCCTCATCAGTTATGAATATACCTTTATCAGATTTTTTTAAAAATCCTTTACTCTCTAAATGTGAAATCTCTTCATAAGCACTAGCTACACTTACATTTAGATCTTTTGAAATCCACGATAATTTTGCTGGTTTCCCTTCGTCATTATATTTCTTTACTGATAATAAATATGAGAGCTCACGTCTTGACAGTTTCACAATAAGAATATTTCCCACAAAACTATATAAAACTAGGTGACCAAATGAAAGGAGTTATTCCAGCCATAGTCACACCTTTTAAAGAGAATGAAGAGCTAGATCTAGATTCACTAGAAACATATATACAATTCTTGAAACGAAATGGAATAGAACATTTCTTTGTTCTAGGTAGTACAGGAGAGTTTAACATGTTATCATTTGAGGAAAAAACAACATTTCTAAAGAAGTTAGCAGATATAACAAAGAACGGAATAGTTAACGTGACTGAAAACTCAACTTATAACGCACTAAAATTAGCTAAGATAGTAGTAGATTTAGGCTTTGAAGAACTAGCAAGCTTACCACCATTATATCATAAGCCATCAGAAAAAGGAATAGTAAAGTATTTCGAGGATCTATCTAGGCTAGGAATTCCATTAAACATGTATTATTATCCTCAAAATTCTTATCAGATAGCTGAAAATATAATAGAAAAATTAGTAGAAGAAGGAATAATACAAGGGATGAAATATACTACAAACGATTTAGTAAGTTTTAAGAATCTTATTTCTTTAAAAGAGATAAACAAAGAATTTAGCTTGCTTATCGGAAATGATGAATTATTTTTAGAATCCTATTTAGCTGGTGGAGACGGTTTAGTGTCAGCAGTAGCTAATATAGCACCAGAGTTAGTCGTTAAAGAATACGAGCTTCTTAAGAACGGAAATTTAACGGAAGCCTTAAAAATACAAAAAATGATTGAAAAAATTAATAAAGCTATATTGATTGGAGACTATCCCTCAACACTAAAAAATGGACTAAAATATAGAGGTATATATGTCGGCAAAGTTAGAAGTCCTTTGCAAGAAAGCGTTGATGGAAATTCTTTAATATACGGTATACTAAAAGAATTAGGATTATGATGAGGGTCGATGTAATGATAGATGAGTAGAATATCCCCGGCTGATTATTTAATATTTCTAATTATTTTTTCTTTAACTGAAGGATCTAAATTACTTAATACCTCATTCAATATTTTACTGTCTCTCTCAGCTAAATTCTTTGGTAAATTACTTACAGCTTTCATTCTTAGTGTTACTATAGCCTTAATTACCTTGTCATCATACATAGAAACTAACCTTAACATGCTATCACACCAATTTTTATACTCTTCATCAGTAGCTTTTGAAGCTAAAACAGTAAGAACGTCTGTCAGCGTTTTGACTATAGTATTTTCATCTAATGAGAGCAAAAATTGTAAAGTTGAATTTAATATTTCGTTTCTTTTTGTGTAGGGAAGTTTTGCTACCTCGATTGGATTAAATTGTTGAGACATAATATTTAATTATTTTTAAAATTAATAAAATTATTCCCCACTCTTTATGGTCCTTTCGAATCTAAGATATCTCTTAATAGCATCTAAAAGAAATACACCACTAGCCATAAAACTAATTAGAGAAGCAAATATTTCCATAGCGAATGGGTGAGAAAACATAAGAAGAATAAGAAGAATAGTAGAGGTTAAGAAGAATGAGGCAAAGAATATACTTTTGGGTAAAATATTATTGAAAATTACTATATAATCATCATCTAAAATTATTTTATTAATAGTATATTTCCCATCTAATGTCTCTTTAACTAAACCATATTCTAAGAGCTTCTTTATGTGATATCTAACTGCACTTACTGAAGCAAAACCTAGATCTTCTTGGATTTGCCTCAAAGTAGCCTCCTTCTTCTTTAACAAATAATAATAAACTCTTTTAGTTGGCGGTGATAACTCTAATTCCATATATTTATGTCATATTATCCTAAAATAAAATTTTCCTTGATGATTGGAATAGTTATTTAAAGTATTTCAAACATAAAACTAACATATGAATAAATTATTAGTAGCCGCTATAGCCGGCGTACTATTTTCTCTAGTGATAGCATTTATCGTGCTTTATGCTACCTCATATTACTATGGTTATTACGGAGCCTCTTCTCCCAATAGAATCATAGTACAAAAGAATAATGGAGAAACTGAAAATAATAAAATACCACCTGTATATGTATTAAGCAATGTTAGTTATTCTAAGTCTATAAGTGCAATGTTAGCTGGATTGAATGGTACAATAACTCGATATAATATTTCTTACGGTAGTACGCAAGCACAAGAATTTATATCACCATTATCACAAGAAAAAAACGTATTCTTTATCCAACCAAATTTCATAGTTACATCACCTAACTCTACTATATCATTTAAACTCTATTTTAACATATCATATTATAAACTATATAATGATTCAATTTATACAGACCAGATAAGTGGTTATTTATATAACTTTAGCGTAACTCAACTTAACCAATCATTAAATGGGTTTATATTATATAACGTGACAGCACATGTAGGAAACGTTAAATCTGGTACACTTATTTTACTCCCTATTTGGGATACAAAGTTCTTTGAAATACAATATGTTATAGTATTAATTAATTAAACTACCCTCAGTAGCTATCTTCCCTCTTTATACTTAAATGAAAAGAGCCCCATTGTAGTTTCATGAAAAGAGTAAAAATTATCAGAAGGAGAATAAAATATAACAAACAAGAAGTACCTAAATACTAAAGTGAATCTACTCTCATTAACAAACGAAAATCATAAAAGATAAAATGATTTATATATATGTGCCGCGGTAGCTCAGCTGGCAGAGCGCCGGGCTGTTAACCCGGTGGTCGCAGGTTCGAGTCCTGCCCGCGGCGCCATTTTAACATAAAATTGCACGACCTCAGATAAAGGACCCAAGTAACGGTCCCTTCTCTTACCTTCATTGTCCTTCTCTATTAAGTAAACATAATACTTTCCCTTAACTTCCCTTATTCTGATATCACCAAAAGTGAAAACTTTATTACCCATAATCTATTATCACGCCCTCAGCTTAAAAGCGTTGATAATTATCAAATCAGTCGTGGAGTTGAAAGTTTGTGATAAAGATTCCTTAACAAAGCAAAAAATTGAATAAATCACGGGGGGCATTGAGTGGCGTGGGAGTCGTTAGATAAATTCGATTTTTTGCATTGAATTTTAACAAGAGCTTAGTAATAATATCACGAGACTGACTACTTATGGCACGATTTCCCAAAATTTTGTTATATTATTTTTTCGCTCACGGCGTGCAAAACGAAAAGAAATTATAACATTTTTTTGGGAAACCGTGCCATAAAATGTACATGATAGTTGAAAAATTGAATTTCAAAAAATTCAACCCCGCCGTGTTAGAGATGAATTTCGAAAATATCCATTCCTCTCGGTTCACAAAACCTGTGGTCTTGGCAGAACTTTATGAACCTATTTGCCTTATCACGGTCTCCAAAGTCTTGGACTATCTCTGTAAACTCCTTTATAGCATTATTATTTTCCTTAATATAATTTAGGAATTCCTTAACCTCATCAACAGTTGTCTCGTGAGAGCGTCCAATGTGTAATTAATGTAAATAACTAAATAAAGTAAAAAGTTATAAAAAACGTTTGCTCAGAATTAAATTCACTTAATTACGACAAGTGTGATAATATAAAATCAGTTTATTAAATACAATTACAAATAATCTCGCAATTTTCGATAATCCAAGCTGAGAGAACTTTTCTAACATGCTTTCACACAGAGTTTTTCTAGTGTAAGACTCGCCTCTTCCTAAGAGCCCTAAACCGCTGAATATTATAAGCTAAACCTACGAGATTAGCGAAAGTATTCAACACCTCTAAACTCCTAGCATAACACCTCATGTGCTCCTTGAGAAAAATCCCAAAAAACTCAACACCACTCCTCAAAACTCCCAAACCCTTTCTAGCCCTAATTACCTTACCCCTCTCCACAAACCCCCTATCCACAAGCGTAACCACATTAGGCACAATAGGAGACCTCGAATCAGAAACATTAGCTAAAACTAACTCAACCTTAGATACCATAAGGGTTTTAGAAGAAACCTCAGCAAAACACTTCCCCCCAAACCAAGCCCTACCCCACTTCCTACCCCAACTCCCCTCATGCTCCCTAACAGTATAATCCCTAGGGAAATGGGAGAAAAGCTCCTCCCTCTTTCCCTCATCAAGTGAAGCAAGCACCTCATGAGGCTTCCTCTTAGAATCAATCTCCCTCAAATCAAGCAATAACTTCTCAATATGAGTCTCAATACTCTTCTTACCATTAGGTAACTCAACGGGAAAACTGTCAAGTAACCTTATATCCCTTCCAAACTTCTCCTCTGCTAGTAGATGATGTGTTGGGAGTTGTTCTTCTTCAACGAGTGATTCAAATCTTCTAAATACCTTGAGGAGTAAATCCCTTATTCTGTCACCAAACTTGTGGACAAACCAGTGTAGTGAGGACTTTGATGGGATCTCTTTAACTTTGAGGAAACGCTTTACCACAATATTTGTAGCTGCGAGTTCAATTGTCCCCCTATAAGACTCTCTATAGAGTACCATAACAATCAGCATCTTCAAGTAAGTCAAGGGGTCATATTGAGTGAACTTGAAACCCTCAAACTCCCTTCTGATCACATCATCTTTCAAGATCTCCTCGCAATCCAAAAGATATTTACTCTTCCAACCCAATTGGGGGATTACGCTTTGGTAAATTTCGATGCCCATTGTATAACCTAGGCGTAATCCCCCTTAAGCATTATTATCCAATTGGGTTCTGTAATTCTCGCTTTTTCTATAAAAATTTTGTTAATAAAGTAAATTACGTTAATTACACATTGGACGCTCTCTCGAGTCCTGCCCGCGGCGCCATTTTACGTTCTTCTCCTTTTATAGAATATTACGTTAATGCAAAAGCAAAGGGTAAATATGCAATAATGTAATACACACTACTTAGTGAACATGCCCAAAAATCGACGTTTCAAAGTTAGATGATGAGAAGAAGTTAAAGATAATCCAAAAGGCTATAGAGAAACATGCACTATCATACGTATCACGACAAGTTAGAGTGAATAGGAGTAAATTAAACCGTTACGTTAACGGAAAAATACAGAGGATCCCAGATGAAGTAATTGAGAAGCGTGCAGAACTCCTTACAATTGAAGAACTCTCAGATATAATTCATGGCTTAAGGACCGTAGTGGTAGACCCGACTATTGCTTTAAGTGTTATTATTAAAGCGGTAAGAGATAAAGGGCTCCGGAACTTTTTCATTAATTTAATTTGGCAGTACTTAGGCGACTATATGAAGTCTGCATCAAATAAGCACTATGCAATGGCTCTCAAACTATTTATTAAGGAAATAATAAAATCGAAAAATTCCAGAGTAGCAAAAGAATTATATGATTCCTTCAAATTACCTAAAAGGAAGTTTAATTATAAGCCTCCTCCCTTATCATTAGATACACTAAAGAAGATTTTCAAAAATATCGATGACTTAAGAGCTAAAGCCCTCTTGTTGATTTTAGCAGATACTGGTTTAAGAGTAGGGGAAGTTCTGAGCCTTAAAATCGACCAGATAGACATAGAGCATAGAATTATCAAAATAATGAAAAGAGAGTGAAACAAAAAGAGCGTATATTTCATTTCTGCACCAAAATACTGCTAAATGGTTAAAAGAAGTATACTTGCTCAAAAGTATTAATCACTTTCCAGTAGGATTAAAGAAATTTTAATCCTTTTTCCATTATCACAAGAGTTTGCTCAAATAAGGAAAAATTTTTGAGATCTGGGCAGGATTAAAGTTATTAGTTATAAAGTACAAAGAAGTATGAGGCGGGGTCAGCCCGTAACAGGCTCATCATGCGTTATTCCGTCGTCCCTCATCACCATTTGACCCCGTCATGTACCATATTATACTTTCATATATTTAAATTTTGTGGTACATTATGGTACAATAAAGTTTTTATATTAAAGTACAATAAAGTATATTGAGGTAAAATGCCTAGACCCGGTTACAAGTCAGTTTACTTCCCCGATGAGGAGTTATGGAAGAAGATAGTTGATGAAGCTGAGAAGAGGAAAGTAAGCGTTTATGAAGTATTGAAAGATGCTTTTGAGTGCTACATGAGGGAAAAGGAAGGAAATAAAATGAGCCTGGAAGAGGTGATTAAGGAAGTCCAGGAGTTAAAGAGAAGGGTTGAGGAGTTAGAAAAGAAAGTTAAATAGAATTTTTCTCAGTAAATTACGAACTAAACTGAATTTATTTCAAGCATCATTTTCCCCATCGGATCCCATATATGCAGATTTAGTATATTCAATCCAATTTTTCAAAATTCAATGAGAATAATTACCATATCCTTTTTAATGCTTGTAACAAACATATAATTATGAAGAGTGGAAGAGATGGGGAATACTATTACGTAACAATTGAAAGTGATGAGGAGTTAGAAAAGTTAAAGGAGTTAACGCTTAAGAAAGTTAGGGCTAGAAACGGTAAGCCTTCTTATGCTTCCCAATCCTCCAAATAAAAACTGTACAACCTTTTGAGTCAAAACTATAAATTATCCTTATATCTCCGGTTACTTCTATCGAGAATAAAGGCCTCCCGTCCTTATCGGTTTGATTCTTTAATTTCTCCCTAGCGTATTTCTTAGGGTCCTCCCTAAGCAAATACAGCTTATCAAAGATCAACATTACTACCTCTTCATGAGGAAATTCACTAGCTAAAAACTCTGATAACTCTTCAAGGTCATTTATCCTCTTCCTAAACATGAACTTTAATTCCCACTTCTCACAAACCACGATAAAATAAGAAGGAAAAACTAATTTAAAAATCCTTCTATTTTCGTTTAATATTTCATCAGAAATAATATTGGTGAATAATATAATATACAATTAATAGGAGTATGAAACCAGCAAAGATTGCTAAACCATTTACAGGGGTTATCATACTTATAGTGGGCTAATGCAAACATCCTCCATTTTCCATTTTTCTTCACATAAACCCCAGCTTCAGTAAACATATCTGAGAGCGTCCAATGCATAATTAACATAATTTACTTTATTAACAAAATTTTTATATGAAAAACAAATATTACATAACCTAACTGGCATAATAATACTTAATGAGATTATATCTAGATTATAAAATGTAAGAACTCTTTACTAGAAAAGTTCTCTCTTATCCTTGATTATGAAAAATTAAGAGATTATTTTCAGTTATATTTAATAAACTGATTTTATATTATCATACTCTTAGTAATTAAGTGAATTTAATTCTAAGCAAATGCGTTTTATGACTTTTTACTTTATTCACAATAATTACACATTGACATTGCCACAAGACTATTGAAATACTTAGTTGTGAAGTCAAAAGAGAAAGGCAAAATTCATCAAATATATAAAAACTCAAGTTTTTATATAAATAACTTCATAAAAATTCCCTAACACCTTTTCTCTTTGCCTCTTCTTTAGCTCTTTTCGTCATTTCTTCCACATTTCCTGAATAAAACAGCATATTAACATAAATTCCCTCCCTTAAAGAATACATAAAGTTATTTATTTTGCATAATAATTTAGCGCCTAACTTTTCCAATACTTTCTGAGATCTTAAATTCCTCTCATCTACCCAGGCAGTTATAATCTTAATTTCATGCATTTCTTTAAGAGCTTTATATATTAGTGCGTAAATCAATCCCTTACCTCTAAATTCTTTAGCTATAGAATAAGCAATTTCAGCAACATGAGGTTGTTTGTTTAACCCAAAGTATTTTCCCCTTATTAACTGAACCGAACCAATAACTTTCTCCTCCGCAACTGCTAGGAACATTGGATTGTCATTCCATTTTATCTTCTTTACGTTTTCTAACTTTACGTCCTCATATCTTATTATAGTATAGTTGTCGGGGTCATCCTTTAAAATCTGCAAATATTCAAAAAATTTCTCTGCATATTCTTCTCCCGCTTTAATAACTTTTATATTCCTTCCCTCTATCAGCATAAGATTAGTTATAGCTTTTAATATTTTATTTTTATATTCCTAAATGATTAATATAAAAATTTCATATAATTTATCACTATTCCAATATAGAAGCAAATTGTAATAACCTTAATAAGCTAAAACGATATGATAAAATCACATAATATCTATTGCTAGTTAGCCTTAGTAATAATTTTATAATCTTTTTTCTCAGCTTATTTAGTATGCGTAAATATTGGTTCCTTTTATTTATTTTCATTATTCTCTCAATTTACCTAAAAATTATTGGAGAATATAATTTCCCCCTAAATGTTTTACTTTTTAAGATAATTAATTACCACCAAATAGCTTTACTGAATTCCTTCTTTGTATTTTTTTCTAAGTATGGAAGAGAATATGTGTGGATTCCTTTAACTGCTATTCTTTTAATATTTAAAAGGACTAGAAGAATTGCTATAACACTTGCTGCCTCCTTTATTTTAGCTATTATCTTAGGTGAAGCTAGTAAAATAATTATGGCTCAATTAAGGCCTTTCTATTATATACATGCTGACCTTTTAGTTCCGCCTCCACATGATTATAGTTATCCTTCTGGTCACGCTTTAATTGTAGGTGATGGTGCTATGGTATTATATAAAACTTCTCCTAGATGGTTATGGATTCCCTTTTTCATTGAAGCTTTGATAGTATCTTATTCTAGAGTTTATGTTGGTGTTCATTGGCCTATTGATATTCTAGGTGGTTGGCTCTTAGGTTCCTGGATAGCTTATTTTACCGTTGATATGGAGAGCAAGGGAATACTTAGGCCTATAGAGAAGCTATTTAAAGTTTCATGAGATGATATAATTAATGATAATTATTGTTAGGCTAGCTGGAGAAATAGGTATAAAATCTCCACGATCAAGGAAAAACTTTGAACACGCACTTATAAATAATATTAAGAATGTTATAGATGTAGAAGAAGTTAGTATTGATCAAGGTTATATTATTTTAAATACTAAGGGAGATTTCAGTAAGTTAAGTAAAGTATTTGGCATAGCGTCATTTTCTCCTGCTGATGTAATTTCATTTTCAAAATTACAAGATATAGTAGATTTTGTAAAGAATAAGTATGCTGAAAAGGTAAAAGGAAAGAAATTTGCTATAAGGGTTAGAAGGGTAGGTAAACATAATTTTACCAGTTTAGATGCAGCAAAAGTTATTGGAAGCAGTCTTTATCCCTATTCTTCTGGTGTTGATCTTGAAAACCCAGAAATAGAGATCCATGTAGATATTAGGCAAGATTATGCTTATGTTTATGATAAAGTGTATGAAGGGGCCAGGGGATTACCCATAGGAACTACTGGTAGAACTATTGTATTGTTTTCAGGGGGTTTTGATTCTCCAATAGCTACATGGATGATGATGAAAAGAGGTTCATCAGTAACTTTGCTTAATTTTAAACTAGGCGGAGAAGTACACAAGAAGATAGTGTTAGATGAAGTAAAGATCTTGTCTGAGTGGAATAGTGGTCATAAAATTAAGGTTTATTTCGTTAACGGAATTAAGGTTCTTTCTGCATTAGCTGGTGTAAAAAGATATATTAGAGTAGTTGTACTAAAGCGCATAATGTATAAGACTGCAGAATTGCTAGCTAAGAAGATAAATGCTTATTCAGTAACTACCGGTGAGTCATTATCACAAGTTTCTTCTCAAACTATGAAAAACTTATTTGTTACAGAGTACGATATTAATATTCCAATCTTTAGACCGCTTATAGGATTTGACAAAGAAGAAATCATAGAATTATCACGTAAAGTGGGCACTTACGAGTACTCATCAAAGTTACCAGAATATTGTGCAATATCAAGTAAGTCAACAACAAGTGCAAATCTAGAGGAAGTATTAGAGAGTGAAAAACAAGTAAACATTGAATATGAAAAACTTATTGATGAAGCAGAAGTTGTTGAAGTCTAATCAGCTCTCACACGGCTATATCATCGATCTAGCCGGGGTTCAGTCATCATCTTAACAAAATTAAGTAACTCATGTTTAGCTTCTTGTAACGAAGAATAAATTTTTGGCGGTCTCTTGAAGTAGTATCCACAGATCTGTGGTATTGCGCCACCAATTCCATTATCTTTAGCTATTTTAGCTAATCTTATTAAATCTATTAAAGGTACTACAGCGTTAGGAGCATCTTCTGTTTTAAACGAAATATCTAGTTTAAATGGAACACCAAATGAGTATATCCCTTCAATACTCATGTAACTTACTCTTCTATCTCCTAAAAATTCTACATAATCTGAAGTACCTGCAATTACTTGAGCATCATCAGCATGAGATGAAATAAAATTTGATTTAATTCCTTTTTTCAAATCTTTTCTCCATTCTTCTAATGTAACATAAGTCTCTGTATTTCCTGAAATATCAATTTGATATGTTCTTATTACTTTCACTCCTCTACTTTTTAAAAACTCTATAATACCAGTATGTAAAATTGTTCCGCCTATTTGACTTAACAAATCATCACCAAATAATGGTATTTTCTTCTCAGCAAATTTAGGAGCATATATATTAATTATTTCCGCAGGTGTTACATTGATGAAAGCTACATTAGCGTTAAGTGATGCACTTGCATAATATTCATTAGCTTGTTGTGTACCAGCTGGTAATAGACTTATTGAAACATCAACATCTTTTAATTCACTTTCAACATCGACCGGCTTCTCTTCAGATTCTTCGATAATGTTAGATAATGAACCTTCTAGTCCATCTAATGTTGGTCCTCTCTCAACAATAATGTCCGATTTTACATCTACATATTTTTTTACTACATTAGGTTTCATAAAAATAGCTTCAGATATCTTTTTCCCTACTTTTCTTTTATCTATATCGAAAGCCTTTACAATTTCTATCTCCGTAGGCGAAATACTAAGATCTAACAATCCTGGTAAATTTTTTCCTTCCTTTAGCCATTCTAGACCTTGTAAAAGAGCACTTGCAACATTTCCTACGCCAAAAATTGCAACCTTAATCAAGATATAACACCTACTATCAATGGTGCTACTATACCCAAAGCTATACTTAAAATTGATGCTATAATTGCTGCATCTCTTTCTGTAGAATTTACATTCCTAAACTCTCCTTCTCTAAAAATTTCTCTAATTGGCGGTATATAGTATCCAGCTGATACAGCACTATTCAAAAACCCAATAACAGTTAACCACGGCTGTGAGAATGATGCTTCTAGAACAAATAATTTAGCCCAAAATCCTAATATTGGCGGTATACCTAATAAGCTTAGGAGTAATATTGAAAGCGCGAATGCTAAAGCTTTATCACTAGAACTCATTCCTCTAAAACCTTCAATATAACTAGTTCCGCTAACTTTCTCTATATGGGATAAAGCAATAAATAAACCAGCTTGAGCTATTGAGTAAGCTAATAAATAAACCATTAATCCACTAGTAGAAACAGTTGGATTATAAGGTAGCATAGTTATTGCAATTAACATAAACCCCACTTGGGTAATACTACTATATGCTAACATTGACGCAAAATCTTGCCTCGAGAAAGCTACTATATTTCCAAATATTAGGCTCATTACTGTAATCAAAGCAAAAATTACGAATATGGAGAATCCTACTATACCAGATGGTTTTAAGAAATAGATTATATCAAAGAGAGGTGCAATACCTACTATTTTACCTACACTTGATACAAAAGCTACAGATATTCTGTCTGACATAGAGTATACATCTGGAAGCCATGCTTGAAATGGAAAAGCCCCTACTTTAAAGAGGAAAGCTATTGAAAGAAACATAATACCTAATATTACTAAAGTTTGGTAGTTTATAGTAGCATCTAATGATAGAGAACCAATTCCTAAAATGAAGAATGCGAAACCTAAAACCATTAGAGAGCTTGAGAGTAACCCCATAATTAAGTATTTTACTCCAGCAATAGTCGAAGAGTAGTCCTTCCTAATCATTGCAATTACATAAGTTGCTGCAGATGCTATACCCCATGATGCTAGTATGGTAATTACACTATACGCGAAACCTAAATAAATTACGCCTAAATCTGTTAACATCGCTAAGGATAAGAAAGAGGATCTAGTCTTAATAGGCTCTAAGCTTTCCATTCCTCCATAAATAACTATTATTGTAGCTAATATTGCGGATACTGCAATAAAATATCCGAAATTAGATAAGTAAAGAGTAGAAGAAAAAAGAGAGTAGCCATAATATCCTAACCCGTAAAAAATTATTAGAGTTAAAAAAGAAACCAGCAGAGTACCAATAGATAAATCGACTGCTATAATATATCTGCTTCTAGTACCATTATCAATATATAGAACAGCTATAGATGAAAATACTATTAAAATTGAAGGAAGAACTATGGGAATATATTGAAGTATCATATTTTACACCCCCATAATGAAAAAGATTATGATAAAAGCAAGAATTACAAGGCCTATTAAATACATAAAAATGTAATCACGCAAAATCCCTGTTTCAGTCTTCTTGAAAATACTGTTTCCTGCCCTTATGAGTCCTTGAGGTAATCGCATATTTAATGATAAATCAATAACGCCATATTCAAACTTTTCATAAACACCTTTAGCAAACCTATATCCTGCAATCCCAAATTTGTCAAACGCTGGATTAACAAACCAACCATAGTATAAGAAGTCAACTAATGGTCTTACTCCAGAATATTTCCCTAGATCTAAACCATTTAGATACAAGGCTAATGCTATAATAACACCTAAAATAGCCAGCAGAACTGATGGTAAATCTAGGGATATGAATGAACTACTTAGACCTATACTTGTGAAAAATGGGACAAGAGAGGTCAAAAATACAGCACCAAGTATTATTGATGTAATAACTAATATTGCTGGAGATATAATCATCAGTGGATGAACATGACCCTCTTCTTCCGCATCTTCACCATTCTTCCATAAAAATGCTTTAATTACATAACGAATTATATAGACGCCACCTAAAAACTCAGTTATTACATATAGTGGGAATAATGAAGTGTTAGAAGCTAGAACACCAATTAAGTCGTGTGCCCAGAACCCTATCAATGGTGGTATACTTGCGAGATTAAGTGCAGCTAGTAATTGAAGCACAAATACACTCTTTAATTTTCTATACAAACCTTTGAATACTCCTACATATCTATTTTCAGTAAAATGAATTACACTACCCGCATTCATGAATAATGAAGCTTTATATGTTCCATGGGCTAACATTTGTATAAAACCAATTAAGATTCCAGCATATAGATAGTTAAGATTAGAAGTTAATGAGGCAAGTAAACCTCCTATTGAAGACGATAAAATCATTAGTGAAATCTGATCGGCTGTGGAATAAGCTAAAATTAATTTTTGTTCATTTGAAGCCAATGCAGATGTACTTGTATAGATTGCAGTAAACATTGAGATTCCTACCATAATACTCATAAATAGTGTTGTTTGAGGATTTGGATAAACTAAGAAGGGGTATACAAAGAATGTTAAAATCGCACCCAGATTAACCATTGTTGCTGCATGTATTAGGGCACTAACAGGTGTTGGACCAGTCATGGCTGTTAATAACCACTGAGTTAATGGGAATTGAGCACTTTTACCTAGACCTCCTAAGAACATTAAGAGTAAAATTACCCAACCATAAGGAAGATTATATATTAAGTGTAAGACTGAAAATAAACCACTATAAATAGTAGTTATACCAGAATAGTCTGACAAAGTAGTCAAATACATTAAGTAACCCAAACCTACTATTAAGCCTACATCTCCAATTCTAGTAAATATCATTGCCCTTATTCCGCTAGTTGTAGGTCTTGATAAGTATTCTATCCCGAACACTTTTCTACCAAAGTCACCTACAACATTCCTCTCATTGTCATCCAGCCAATAGCTAATTAGGCCATAGGATGCAAGACTGGTTCCCTCCCAACCAGCTAAGAATAGTAACACATTATCTGCATATATTACAGCCAACATTGAAGAAACAAAGAAACCGAAAAATCCCCAATATCTCCTTAAAACGCTATCCTCTTTCATATAACCTATACTATACATTGAAATGAAGAAAGCTAGTGAAGATACAAAAACACCTAAAAGTGCTTGTAAAAGTGAAGAGCTAAATGTAAAGTAGCTAAATACTGTGGTAATACTTTGTGGAACAAATAATGGTGAATGAACAGAGTTTATCAAGTTAATAATTGCTAAAATCATTGATATACCTATTAATGCTGTAACTATACCTCCTCTAGTATCTTGATTCATTGGAACAATAAGTGCTATTAAAGATCCTATAGCTGGTAGGAATACTATGAAGAAAAGATTTAAAGAATTAGTAGAAAAAGTTTGAATAAAATTACTTAATGAATGGGCCATAAATTCTGGGAGGAAGAAGAATATAACACTAACTATCGCTGTTATTATCATTGGAATTGAGTACTCATAGGCATTGTCTAAACTTTGTTTTCTTTCTTTGATGTTTGAATAAACCTTCTTAAATAAGTAAGTAGCATAACCCGAAGACATTCCTATTGCTATCATCAGTAGTGCAACAAGAAGCACAAAGAAACCTTCACCAATTAATGGCACTAATTGCCCCGCAGACATTAGTAATAAAACTTCACTAACTAAACCTACTGTTGGCGGTAGTCCTAAAATATTAAGAATACCTATAAATGCCAATGTAGTGTGTAATGGAGAAACCAGATAAAGTCCACCTAATTTTTCTATATCCCTCTCTTCCAGCTCAGTTATAGCTGCTCCAGCACTCATGAAGAGTAATGCTTTCCCAAAACCGTGAGATGCATAAATTAATACTGAAGCTATTATTCCAAGAGGTAATGTCAAAACTGAAGATTTTAACCCTATGAAAAAGGAGATTGAAGCACCCAGTAACATATAACCCATCTGTGACACACTAGAATATGCTAAAAACCTTTTGAAATCCCTTTGGGCAAGAGCATTGATGCCTCCATATATCATAGTTATTATTGCCCAAGCTATGAATATAGGAGCTAAGAATGAAAATGATGGGAACAAGTAATAATAGATTATGACTACAAATATGCCTAATCCTACCATGTTAGGACTTAAGAGTATAGAAATTGGTGTAGGTGCTTCGCCATGTGCATAAGGAAGCCAAATATTAAACCCCGCTTGAGCACCTTTAATAAACATACCTATTACTCCAGCTATAAAAATCAAGGGAGCATAAGCTATAGTGGAATAATTATATATTTCACCAAAACTACTATAAATATCCATTTTTCCGCTGACTAAACCTAAAATAACTATTGAGGCTAAGGTTAAAATAGTACCTACATGAGTCCATATAAAGTATAATAAGCTTATCCTTCTTCTATCTCCATATCCATAAAGTAAAATTAAGAGAAATGATGTAATTAGAGATATTTCTAGGAATATATAGAGTTCTAATAAGTTAATCGAAATTACTACATAAAACATTGAGATTGCGAAAAGTGAATATAACGCATAATATAATCCCCAATTGCCATAACCTAGTTCATGAAATCTTTTCTCCATATATCTTTGAGAGTAGTAAACAGTAACTAAAGTGACGACTAAAATTGTGATTATAAGAGGATAGTTTAAGTCATTAACCGTGAACCCAAAATTACCTACATAATTAGTAACATAAAACTCATAAAATAAACCATATCTAAATAAGAAATAGACATTAATTACTATAGACAAGAAAGAGAGTACCCCAGATATTCTTTTATCTTTTATAAAAAATATTATTGATGCAACAATAAAAGATATAACGAAAACAAACAGTGATATCATCTTATTCCACCTCTAGAGAATTTTTATTTCTATAATAAAGAATTATAGCTGCAAAAGCGACTACAACTTCGACTAATCCCATACTAACAGCAAAAATAGAAAAAACAATAGGAAGATAAACTCTACCTAGTATAGCAGAAGCTGAAAAAACAAGTAGTATTGAAGAATTAAATATAATTTCTGATGACAGAAGTATTCTTACTATATTTTTACTATTTAGCAATCCATATACTCCTATACTTCCAAGGATTATACCTATAACCAAACCAAAGTAAGGAAGAATCATATTAATCCCTCCGTGCGAGAGATATAGCCTCAATCATGGTTGTTAAAAGTGCTATTATTAAGATAAGTGCTGGGAACCAATAGTTTTGTAAAATTTCATTAGCTAAAGTTTGTAAACTAAAGACCTCTAATGTTGAGACTGGTGTTATACTAGAGAAAGTAGCAAATATATCAATAAATACGAAAACACCAACAAGCAACGCTATTATAGGAGCCCAACTTATTTTAACCTCTTTAACATTTAACCCTCTAAACATTACTAGAGAAATTGCTAAAAACACTACAGTTGAACCAACATAGAGTAAAATATGAAATGCTGAATAAAACGAGTAAGCAAAATTAATTAACGCTATCATAGCAGCAACGGATATTCCTAAAAATATTAGACCTAT
This sequence comes from Sulfurisphaera tokodaii str. 7, assembly GCF_000011205.1. Classification (NCBI taxonomy): domain Archaea; kingdom Thermoproteati; phylum Thermoproteota; class Thermoprotei; order Sulfolobales; family Sulfolobaceae; genus Sulfurisphaera; species Sulfurisphaera tokodaii. The sequence goes on along the minus strand of NC_003106.2, from coordinate 2,227,776 downwards.
CGCTGCATAAAATACGTTCTTTTGCCTAGTTATAAACAGTGCAGAAGCAATACTTATTATTCCAAAAAATACAAAAAATGAAACTTGAAAATCACTCATCAGGGACATATTTGATCCCCTTCTTTTCGTCAACAACAGCTCTAACTTTTTTCACTATACCTTGAGAAGGTATCGGTTGATCAAAATCTTGATCGAACCTATCTGGTCTAAATACTAAATCTCTCCTATTGGTAAATACAGCATCATGAACCCTAGTTTCTTTTAAGGCGTCAACTGGACACACATCAACACAAAAACCACAGAATACACACCTACCATAGTTAATTGAGGGAAACTTCTTTCCTCCCTCAGTTACCATTTTCATTGCGTCTGCTGGACAAATTAATGCACATAAAGTACACCCTATACAAATATCTTTGTATAACCTTATCATTCCTCTATAACCAGTTGGTAATGTTAGCGATTCTTCTGGATATTTTAACGTTATTCTTTGAGGTTGTATCATATACTTTATTCCAGTTCCTACTGCATTTAAATGATCTACAAATAATCTAAACGGATTTTTTTCTTTTTTATATTCTTTTACTTTATCCATAACCATCCCACCACCAAACCTAAAACTAAAGAGGCAAAAGCTACGGGAAGTAAATATTTCCAAGAACCCCTTAAGGCTTGATCAATCCTATATCTGCCATAAACACCTCTTAAAAACACAGTAAACCATAAAACAATTATAGCCTTTATTGTATTTATTAAAGCCCCTGGTAAACCATTTAACGGAAGCCATCCGCCCAAGAAGAGATCAGAGAAAACAAATGATAATGCAAAAGTCGAAATATAGCTTCCTCCCATCGCTAAAACGAATAAAAAGCCACTATACTCTGTTGAAGGGCCTACAACTAATTCACTCTCAGCCTCAACAATTTCAAACGGAAATCTTCCAGTTCCCATTAGCATACCGACTAGAAAAACGATAGCAGCTAGAGGATTAGCAACGATGCCAGGTATTCCAGATTCTACAACCTTAGCAATATCTAACGTATGATATTCTATTGCAATTGCAACAACTGACATTACTAAAAGAACATCATATGACACTGACAATAAGGCTTCCCTAACTGCACCTACAATAGCGAATCTGTTATTAGTAGCCCACGCTTGAAGCAATATAAATACTGGAACAACAGAAGATAGTCCTAAAACTAAAATCATATTATACGGCAAGAAGTAACCTACAAAGATTCCACTATTTATGTTAGGGTCATAGAAGAAATGGAAGTATGGTGATAATACTGAACCACTTTTGGGTATTACTGAAAATGGTATAAGAACCATTGGTATAAAACTGAATATTATAGGAAATATTGGGGCTAAAACATAAAGCGTAGGATTTACTCCAGTTGGGATAATTATTTCTGAGAACACCAACCTTATAGCATCAGCTATCAACTGTGTAATACCACCAGTCCTTTTTGATACATATAGAGGACCAATTCGCATTTGAACTCGAGCAGCAGCTTTTCTTTCAAACCATATTGTAAGTAATAATATTATTGTAGTAAATATTAATCCTGGAAATATAATTACTGCAAAAAAAGATGGATAAAAGAAATAATATCTGATAGCTGAAAGTACATCCACCATTATCTATCAGCCTCCGGAGGAAAATAATCTAAACTACCATATATCGCAACTAAATCGGCGTAACGTGCCCCCTTAGCTAATTCTTTAAAAACATATATTAAACGATATGAAGGAGTAATCATTCTTAACCTATATGGATGAGGAGAACCATCACTAACTACATAATAAACTAGTTCTCCTCTAGCAGCCTCAACCCTAGAAATTGCTTCTCCCCTTGGAGGTCTGAAGGAAGCATAATAACCTGGAAATACAACTCTTCTTTGCCCCTCCCACCATTTCTTTAATCTAGTCGGAGGAATTTGTTTAAAGAATCTGTCGCTTAATATATTCCCCTCTGGAATATTCTTTATTACTTGTTCTAAAATTCTCATACTTTGTTCTATTTCTTCAAATCTAACCAATAACCTAGCATAAGCATCTCCTTCTTTATATACTGGTATCTCAAAATCCACCTTATCATAGGCTGCATAAGGCTCTATCTTCCTAACATCATAATATACTCCAGAAGCTCTTAAATTAGGTCCTACGGCACCCCATTTAATCGCATTCTCTCTAGTCATAACACCAACATTTTCTAATCTATCCCTTATATTGGGATTCTTCACAAAAATTTTATACCAATCTTGTACTTTTTTCCTTTGATAAACAATTGCCTTTTCTATCATTTCTTTAATAGTTGGTATAAGATCCCTTCTAACTCCTCCTGGAATAATGTAAGAATTTGTGACCCTTGCACCAGTTAGTGCTTGAAGTATCTCTACCCATACTTCTCTATCTCCAAAACCCCACATAAAACCAGTTGAGTGACCTAAAAATATTGCTAATATACCAATACCATATAAGTGGCTTGCGATCCTATTAACTTCAGCCGCTAATGTGCGTAAGTATTGAGCTCTCTCTGGCACGTCAACTCCTAAAATTTTTTCAACAGCCATAATATATCCTAAGTTCATATGTATAGAATCTAAGATCGCAGGTCTTTCTACTAAAGGTATTAAATGCATATAATTTCTTACTTCACTTAGTTTTTCAACAGCTCTATGTACATAGCCAACATCTAAGTCAGCATCAACAATAATATCACCATTAAGTTTAACATAAATTCTCATATGTCCAGATCCAGGATGCTGAGGACCTACATTAAGTTCTCCCTCTACTGGAACAATATCAACTTCCATTCCAGATGAATATAATGCATCAGCTTGGTTTGTCAACAAATAACCCCTCCGTTTTAATCTTATAGCTCTTTCTCATGGGGTAAACACCTTCAAAATCTTCTGGTAAAAATAGTCTTCTTAAATCTGGGTGACCATCAAATATTATTCCATACATTTCATATGTTTCCCTTTCCCCAGTCCAAACACTTTCCCAAATCTTATATAAAGAAGGCAATTTAGGATCATCATATTTTACTCTTGTTCTTAAGGCTACAATAGTTTTAGCTAAATCAATATTTGAATAAGAAGAGATATGATAAACTACTTCAAACTCTTGAGCATCTGGATAGTCAATTGCAGTGACACTTTTAACATGGTCAAAACCAAGACTTTTAAGAAAACCTGCTACTTCAACTATCTGCGATTTATCTACTTGAATAGATGCCCTTTTATCGCTCTCTACTTTTCCAGTAACTTTAAATTTGCTTTGAACTTGAGAAAATATAGAATTTAAAATAGATTGAACAGTTTGAGCCATAAATTTCACCTTAAAAGCCAATACTCTATTGTATTCACTTGTTTTACTGCGTAATAAAGTATTGGATATAAAATTACAATACTTGACAATATAAGTATTAAAAGATCTCTAAATAGGATAAACGAGGTTGTATAAGCAGCTTCCGATATAGCAAAGAACAAAACTACAATAGGCTCAATAGAAGTATATACTAAAACATACCCGTAATATTGAAGAGGAAACCAAAGTCTACCTTCACCGTATGGTATATTACCAGCTTCGAATCTACTAACCTTAACTGGATTATATTCACTAGGCACAACCATGGAAAGTATCTTATAACCACCATATCCAGCTATAAGGAACAAAATAACTGGAAGTCCAAAAGCTAGTAATGCTTGAGTTAATGCCATCAAGTATCAATAACGAGAATACCTAAAATATTTTTCTACTAATTGTTCGAAAAAGGTAATTTAAAAGCAAAAATCAATTTAGAGCATTTGTATATGTGATATTTTAAAAAATGAATTTACTTTAAATATTCCAAAACATGTTTAGAATTTCTTATACATTTTAAAATTCCATCCCTCATAACTCCTTCAATACAACGTTGAGATATAAACTCTATATTGTCCTTTTGGAGAACTTCATCTAAAGTAATAGGTTCGTTTCTAATGAAGTTTTCATGAATTATACAATTAGGACCTACATAACGGAAGAGTCTAGGGTGAACTTTTTTTACTTCTTCCAACATCTTCCATGCAATAGCTCTAATTTCCCACTGGGCTCTACTGCAGAGTCTAAGTGCAAAGAAATTATAGAGTTCTCTAGCATTCATAGTGACGACTATGTTAGTATTTACACCATTAGGTAAAACATATCTAGCATCCTCTTCTGGTACACCATCTTGAAGGAGTTTGAAATAGTTTTCATAGGCTTCTTGATATGCTTTTTCTATAATTTCTTTAGCTCTCTTTTCTATTGACGGCGGGGTTATCGGCTTGTAGTACTCATCTATGGGCTTAGCAAATCTGTGACTCATTTGAGTGTAAGATGCTACCCTATGTCTAACTAACTGGTGAGATGCTACCCTGCTAATTCCCTCTATAGAAAAAGTGTAAATACTATGCTCAAGAACACTCCAGTACCCGTGCAGAATTGCATCTCTGATCCAAACCTCAATTTCTTCATCAGTCATTGTTTTTTCGTGATAATCCCAACCCTTTCTACTTCTACTCATCTTAGAAGCTATTGCTACAACTTTTTCTCCATCACGAGTATAAGAAACAAGTTTAACATTCATTTTAAATATTAAGCTTTCTCAAAAACAAGTAAAAAACTTTTCATTTAATATTACCTTAAGATAGTACTCCACTTAACTTTTCTACCAATCGAGTAAGTTGGGCTGCATTTTTTTCTGCGTCTTTTTCTGTTTGATCTAAAACTTTCTTAATATCTTCATTGTCTCCAACTTGATTTAGTCTCTGTTTGTAGATTACAATCTTATTTAATTCATCTTCTAACGAATCTAATACTACTTTTAAAACTTCTGGATTTATTTTGCTTGTTTTTGTCGCTCTTTCTCTCAAGCATGTATAATGCACTACTGCTTTGTTTGACAAAAATGTAAATAATTCATCCCAATATATAGGTTTTCCACAAAATCCACATGTCCATTTAGTTTGTGGTCTACTCATCAAACACAGTAAAACATTAATTCATAAATAAATATTGCGGTACTCATGATAAGTGAAAAAATATTTTCAGACGCTAAGTTCTATGATAAATTGATTGGTGTATTCTTTACTAGTGAAAATTGTAATATCTGTGATGAACTGTTCGAGAAAATAAAGAAACTTCAGATATCGCAAAAATATTACCTTTTCAAAGTTAATGCAAATGAATATTTACAATATACAGTCAGACTATCTAGAGGTATAATCCCTTCATTAAGTATATTAGATTTAGATGGAAAAACCATAGCAGTTATAGAATCTTTAGATATTGAATATATTCAAGAAAAATTAAGAGAAATTTATACGAAAAAAGAAAAATTAGAGGGAATAGAATTTCCTAGACCACAACAAATAGAAGAAGTTAACGTTGCAGAGTTCCTCGACATAATTAATTTTGCTAGTGAAGGAAATCCAATAGATTTTAGAGGGATAGAATTTTTACTTTTCTATGCTGACGTACATAAAGAATATCAAAAGATAATAAATATTATATCACCTTTAGATACTATTGGAAAATTCTTACTTACCGGAAAGATTGATACAACTCTAGACGAAACATACACTAATATTCTTGCATTAGAGACCATCTACAATATTATTGATGTAAAGGATAAGTTAATAGAAAGAATAACCGAAAATGGAGAAGTGTTTAGAAGTTCAAGAAAGGAAGTTAAAGGATTACTCGTCGATGAGGCTATTGTTGGAACAGCCTTACTTTCATTATATCAAAGAACCTTTGACAATAAATTTCTTAATCTTTCTCTAAAAATCTATGATTGGATAATAAACAATTTAGAAAGTGATATTGGATTTAGAGACTATCCACCTGTAGATCCTATAACTAAGCATGAATACTTCGAACCGTTAGCTAATGCTGAAACATCAATATTTTTAGCAAAGTTATGGGCCATAACAGATGATGATAAAGTGAAAGAAAAAGCTGAAAAAGCGCTAAAAATAGCGTATACAGTAGGTACAGATATTAGAGTTCTTTCTAGAGTAGCTATAGCTTATATAAAGCTAAACGAGTTAATAAAGAGTAGAAAAGAAATAAAGAATGATATAAGAGTTGAAATTGTTAAGGATAACGGATGTAAAGAAGATTTTAAATATAAAAATTCTTGCTATGATTCAATAGACAAAATAGAGTTCAATCTAATTTAGCGTAAATTTTTCTTGTATATGTAGCCAACTTACTAGGATCACCGCCTTCACATACAATTCTAAATGCTTTTAGTTTATCTATAGCTACTATTTTTCCTATCATATTAAATCCATAATTCTTTAAAGTTTTAGGAGCAAAAACAGAAGATATTCCTTCTAGGACTAAATTATTCGTAGAAATAGATTTTACTATGAAATCTATTGAACCATTAACCAATGCAGAACCAAATATAACAGCAGAATCACAAACTTCGCCACGAAAAGTTGAAAAAGGTTTAATCACTACTTTCCCTTGGTTTCTCTCTTGAGTAGATAGAAAATCATAGACTATTATAGAGGAGAATTTAGTAGTATCTATTCTAGGAGCGTAACCGAAAACACATAATTTTCCACCTTCAAGAAGATCTAAGGGATCTCCCTCTTGAGGATTAGTTATCTCACTAACTGCATTCAATATTGAGAGAAGTACACCTCTTTCAATTGAATTATTTTTTAATAGACTAATCACATCCTCTAGGTTCATTCCTAATAATTCGCCAGCTAAGGAATTAGAACCGTCTGGTACAGTGTGTGCAATCCCTAAACTTCCATCATTTAATAGCGATGCAGTATATGTTACTCCCACACACGTGTTAATAAGTTTCTTCCCTTTAACAGCAAACTTTAATTCCTCGATAATCTCATCTAAAATCATAAGTTAAAAATTAAATTCGAAATTAAAAACGATGATGTTGTTCCACCCCTAATGACTGGTGATTGAACCCGCAATATCTGAGTGATGAAGTGGGAAGAAACAGATAATTGGTGAAGATCGCTCCCTTACTGAATGATGACGTCGAGCACTACTGAGTGGTGATTGTCGGACCACCGCTGACGTATCTTGAAACAAGATCTAACATAAAATCGATCTTTCCAGTTAAGGTATACCAATAAAGATTAAGGAAAGCACGTTTTGCAGCGTTATATAACGTAGAAGGTCCTATTGCTTTACTCTTTTTATAATCCATGTAAACAAACAAACCTTCATTATAGCCAGCATATCCAGCACACATTGCTTTTCCATCAAAAGTCTTCTTTTCATAACCTCTTATGTCATTAATAATATTACTACTAACAGTAATAGCTTGGAAATGAGCTATTGCTCCAGTCTTTGGAGGTAAGGTAATATTTGTAGCGTCACCAACTACGAATACATCTGAATAATCTTTGTAATTCAATTTTTCCTTATCAACTGGAATAAACCCACTTTGGTCAGTTAGATTAGAAAATTCATCACTAACTCTAATTGGAGTATCAATTAGCGCTAGATCATAAGAGAATACTTGACCATCATCAGCATATATCATCTTTTTCTCCTTGTCTACCTCCTTTATTTTTACTCCCCTTATAACTTCTATATTCAATTCTTTTGCTCTCTTACCTAATTTTTCAGCCATTGGTTTTTGTAGTTCTGGAGGTTGAGAAACTGGATTTATGAGCGTTATATCAGCCTTAGGAAATCTCTGCCTTAATAAAAATGCAAATTCGAAAGGTGCCATAGGACATTTTATAATCCCGAAATAGCCAACAACTATTTTCTTTCCATTAAAAGAATTTACTTGTTCTCTCAGTTTAATAGCCCCATCCAAATTATGCCAGTGCGGTAACCCAATATCTTTGTTTATAACACCTGGAGCAAGGACCAAGTATTCATATTCTATTTCTTTACCTTTTTGTGTTATAACTTTTCTATTTTCTATGTCAACTTTTATTACTCTATCTTGGATTAGTTTAGCCCTAGGATTTAATACTTCACTAACTTTTCTCATTATCTTATCTTCTTTTTCAAAACTCATAACAACATCTACAATTCCAGGTTGATAATAATGATACTCTGAAGGCTCAATTACTGTTACTTCTACTTCATCATATTTAGCTAAGTTATTAGCTACAACTGTTCCCCCATTTCCAGCTCCCACTATAACTACTTTTTTCATAGGAGCTTTTTATCTTTAATTACATAAAAACTTATTTTATAAAGTTTAGGATTACCCTAAAATTATGATTTAAAAAAAGTGTTAAACTATTTTTAAAGCCTAAAGTTAATGTATTTTTGATGAGAAAAATTTCACTTGATAGAATAAAACGAGGTGCACTTAAATCTTTAGTCATCTCCTCTCTCGCTGAAAAACCTATGTATGTTTATGAGATAATAAAAAGCATTCAATCTAAGACCGGGGGGTTTTATAAACCTAGCCCAGGATCCATATATCCAGTTTTAAGATCATTATTAAATGAAGGTCTCATAGAAGCATTTGAGGAAAATGGAAAGAAAATGTATAAATTAACTAACAAAGGAATAGAAGAATTCAACCGGTTAAAAAGAGAAAGAGAAGATTTCTTTTCACCCAATAGTCCTATTAAGAGAGAAATAATTGATACTCTATTTGAAATAGGTTACATAATATATATTAACAGAGAAAAAGTAGATAATAAAAAGCTACAACAAATTAGCAATATACTACAGAATTGTAAAAAAGATATTCTTGAATTATTCGAGAAATCTGAGTAGATCAAGAGCCTTTTTAACTACAATAAGAGGATCTTCCTCTAGTATAAATATTGTTGGTTCCTTTCCATAACCACCTAAGTCAACAACGTAAGTAGGTATCTTATTTAACTTCTCATAAGCCCTTTTCATCATAAAATTCATCGTATGGCCCTCAGCTTTCCTACTCTCTTCAGGCTCTTCCTCACGATTAAATATAAACGTATCTTCTCTAGGAAGTTTCTCCACGATGTCTTTATAATATTTTAAGTTAATTGAACTTCTTTTTTTCTTATCAAAACTCATAGCAGTGAGTATAACTCTTGCCACATGATCAGAAGCACCAAAGGCTGGTGGTAAACAATAAATTACTCTATTAAAAGCTACAGTTAGTCTTCCAGGGATAGCCGCAACGTCATTAACACTTTTTGCATCACTTATTGCATAGCCTATATTTGTTCTTATTTCTGGTATTAGTAAATACGCTCTATCTTCACTAACAAAATTATCAACAGCCTGCTTTAACTTTATTAAAACCTCTTCCCTTTCATTCATATATACAGATAAGGATAAAAAAATAAAAAGATGATGAAAAGACCACAAACTGACCTTTGATGTGTCCTAGTCCATCTGATTATTGTTTAGTCGATGTGATTACATTTTTAAGTGTAGAGAGGGTAGCATAAAATTCTTGTCCAGCTGGAACTACTATTACCATATTACCCCTTTGAGAAATATCACTTAACATTTCTAAGAACCTTAATTGAAGTGCAACTGGATTATTTTGATAAGATAGCGAAGCTTCAGCTAATATATTGGCTGCTTGTCTCTCTCCTTCACTTAATATAATTTTAGCTCTTCTTAATCTTTCAGCTTTAGCTTGCTCTGCCATTGCAGATAAAAGCTCTGGAGATAATCTAATATCTCTAACCGTAACTTGAGTAACTTTTATTCCCCAACCTTCAGTAACAGTGTCAAGAATCTCTTGTAAACGCCTATTTATCTCTTCTCTTTTTGTTAATATTTCATCTAACTCCATTTGACCAACAATATCTCTTAGAGAAGTCTGAGCATAATTTAAAACCGCAGCCGGATAGTTACTTACGCTGATAACAGCCTTTAAAGGATCAACTACTTTGTAATATACTACGGCATCTATAGTAACTGTAACATTATCTTTTGTTACTATAGTCTGTGGTGGAACTTCAACAGTAACTATTCTTAAATCAACTAATAAAGGTCTATCAACGAAAGGTATAAGAAATATTATCCCAGGACCTTTTACGCCTAGAACCCTACCAAGCCTTAAGACAACAGCTCTCTGCCATTCAGTCACTATCCTAAAAGACATTGCTAAAAAGATAAGGATTATAATAACCAGAAATACTAATCCTAATATTTCTCCAACTGATATCATAAATATAATATGTTTTTAGAGTTTAAATCTTATCAACAAAGCTGAAATTACAATCCCGACACTGAATCCAAGAATATAGATTAAAATTAGATAATTTACACTTGTGGATTCACTATATGTCGCACTGTGAATGTTGTTAAAGAATGACGATATTGACTTCTTAAAATTATAACTTTTTAGAAAACTAACCATACTATCATAAATACTCTTTACATGAGTTAAAATAGAGTTAATAATAGGTGAAGAAACTATATAGTCTGAAGACAAAGTAAAATTACCAGGATAATAAACGACATATAGTGGTGAGGAAATATTATTGAAAACCACATAGCCAGAATCATTAGTATAGTTTACGCTTATAGGAACTAAACCCGTAAGGCCTAAATCTTCGATTACAATTTTTTGGTTTGAAAGTGGTTTACCGTTGAAACTTATGTTTACATATACTGTACTATTCCTTTGAAGAGTAGAAATCTCAGGTTTTACTGGCCATAAAACTATTGCATCATCTGAACCAGAAGATAATATAGTATTCGGCTTCCAAAGATTTGTAAGGTTTGCTAAAGATCTTACACCTACCACTGATTCAGCAGTATCAAAACCAATTGAGTAAGCATATGGTACTAGAGATAATTTCCCACTCTGCATAAAATAGATATTCATTGTACCCTCTACTTGCATATCTACTACACTACCACCTCCTGGTCCACCAAATACGAACTCTACATCATTTGGAATTCCGGCAATAGATAAACCACCTATCTCAAACTCCCCACTTAATGGTATTTTGTAAAATATTCCAGATTTGTTATCGATGTTGTAACCAAAATACAAGGTAGAATTATCAATCATAAATAAGACAATTGAAGTAGGTAGTGTAACAATAAAGCTGGGGCCTTGATAACAAATAACGCCTAGGCCTTGATATGTGGTAACGCTACCGTTAACGGGAATTGTAAAAGGACCAGTTAAATTCCAAAGATTTAAAACTAAAGTAGCTTTAAATTCGTTGTTAGATATCTGATGAAATAAAATAACATCCTGAGCCCAATATAAGCCATCAATCATTGCATTTAATTGTAATGACGCATTTCCCGTAGTTAAATATTGACCGTTAGGCAAATAGGAAGAGCCTATATTCATTGATGTTATATTAATAACTCCCATTACCTCAGTTGTAAAATAAGTTGAAAATAGAGAATAAAATGACATTCCCATAGGATATGATACAGTAAATGCTGAGCTTGAAAGGGATAATGTAATAAGTGGTGTGATAGCAAGAAATATTATTAGGAATATCGCTAAAATTTTCATAAAAATATTTTTCTATCGACTCCTATTAAATATTATGGTAAGTCATATTGTTATTCCAATTATAATTATAGCTATTGTAATTGCCGCTTTAGTACTAACTGGGGAATACGCTAACCCTATAGTCGCAATACCATCAATGGCAATTGTTGGCTTTATCTCTTATAGAATAGGCTATGTTATATATAAAACAAGAAAAAGGAACCTTTACACTTATGTTGGGAAAATAGGAAAAGCTATAGAGGATATACCATTAAATGGAGAAGGATACGTTGTTATTGAAGGTGAAATGTGGAAAGCAATAGCTGAAGAACCTATTGTAGAGGGTGATAGAGTAATTATAACGGGAATGGAAGGTTTAAAATTAAGAGTTAAAAAGCTTACAAGTGATGGTAAAAATTAAACTTTCAGTTATTGAAAAATTGAAAAATTACGGTTATTCTGTAACTAGAAACGAAAACAAAGTTATAATTCATTACACTCCTCCATCGATTAAAGAGGCAATGAGTTCAGATGAGGATATGGAAAGTGAAAATAGGATAATAGAAATTGAAGGAGAAATAAATGGGGATGAAGTTATAATAAAGAATGCATATATAATAGAAGGCAATACTAAGAAGAGAAAAATGGATTTAAGTGAGTTAGAATTGTGGGCAGAATATATGGGTGAAGAATAAATGCCGTATCTTTTCGTATACGGCTCATTGAGATATGGTTTTGAATTACATCATTTATTAGAGAATTCAAGATTTGTAGGTCTAGCATATACTGAAGGTTACAAAATGTACGATCTTGGTAGCTATCCTGGTGTAGTAAAAGGGGATGGCATAATTTATGGAGAGGTTTATGAAGTTGACGATAATACTATATTACTCTTAGATAAAGTAGAAGATTATAGAGGTAGGCCAGATGACTTATATATAAGAGAAAAAACTAAAGTATATTTTGATGATAAAAGAAGATATTACCTTTCTGACGTACATATTTATGTTTATAACCAAGATATATCTGGAAGAGATCTAATAGAAGAAGGAGATTATTCAAAATATGTAAGAATGCCTGTTATTCTCAATTATTTCGCTTATGCTGAAAACACAAACGAAGAGATTCTTAAACAAAGAGGAGTAAAAAAGATACTCAAAAAAATTAATGCAATCGCAAGTGGATATAGAATGATATTTAATATACCATGTAGATGGGGATATTGCGCAAACTTGATAGAAGATAAAGATGGTAAAATATGTGGATATATTTATATAATGATAGAAGATGAATTAAACGCCTTGGACAAAGCTGAACAACATCTAGTAAAGTATATGAGAGACGTTATAAAAGTAGTTGATGAAAACGGAAAAGAATATTATGCATACGCTTATGTATCTCCAGATAAAGAAAATCCTAAAGAACCATCAAAAGAATATTTAAATCTAATTTTACAAGGACTTAATACCGATTGGGGAAATAGATGTATGAGTACTGGACTTTTATGATGAAGCCCGCCCTTTGCGGAACTATGAAGATAGAACCCGAGGCTGAATCCATCTTTTTCCATGAAAAAACCAAATCTAGGATAAACCTTTGTTAACTTTCAATCTCAAAAGATCTAAAAATAATCTTTACTCAAAAACGAAAGAAAAACAGAGGGAGGAGAGAAATAAAGATATTAAACTTATATCTGATACCATTTCGAAATCAAACGTTATAAGACCACTTCTATGTATTTTTATTGAAAATGATGAAAGAACCCCTCACTGAATATGATGAACTTGGCCGACGCTGACTCTTATAGCACTATTTTTAATTTTTTATTACTAAAACCACTGTATATTTTCTTTCATTAAAAAGAAATTCTTCTCGTAACTTCACGAGTTTTCCCTAATGTAAAATAACAGCTAGTATTACTCCTATTCCTAAAACTACAGAGGAATATATATTATAGTAAAATGCTCTTCCGAAATCACCCTTATTAGCTAAATAGTAAGCGTAAGCCATTATTAGTCCATGTAAGACAGTAGCTGAATACCCTATATATCCGAGCTGATAAAAGTAATCACCAGCAAAAGCAAGTACTACTGAAAGTATTTGATTTACACCAGCAAATTTTAAAGCCTTATTTCCTAGAAGAACAGCAAAACTATGTAACCCCATTTGTCTATCAAACTCAGAGTCCGGTATATGGTTATATAAATCAAACCCTACAGCCCAAAATATTGTTGAAATTACAAATAACCATGGAATACCAATTATAAGCTGAGAGAATGATGACGCATATAATCCCAACGAAGCTACAGCTCCACTAAATACGGCTAATCCTTGAACAGTGGCAATCTGATAATTTGCGAATGCTGTATACCTTTTCATATAAGGATATGACATTACAACTAACGCAACTAATGGTGATAGAATTAAAGCATAGAAGTTCACAAAATATGCTGATACAAAGAAGCCGATAAGCGATAAGATGATCATAATCTTAGCTTCCTTAACACTTATTTTCCCAGTAACCAAAGGCCTACTCCTTGTCCTAGGATTTTTAGCATCTATCTCCCTATCAGCAAGATTATCATTGGTCATTCCAGCGGTTCTTAAAAAGAACAATGATAAGAAGATTAAAACTAGTATATAAATAGGAGGAATTTTCTTTATAGCTACGAAAGCACCCATGTAAGCCATAGGTAAACTAAAGAAAGTTTGCTCGATTCTGAGAAATCTTAAATAAATGTAAAATTTACTTTTACTCTCTGTCGCTCCTCCAGGATCCCACTGCATAGAATTAATTATTCTTAAGGGTTTTTAACTTCTTGTACTGAAGATAATAATCTAAACCGTCAATTAACGCTAATATACTAGCTTCAATCACACTACTAGAAACACCAACAGTTTTCCATGTTACATTGCCATCAGTAAACTCTATTGTTACTCTCACTACACTTTCTGTATTCTTTATTTCACCAGGCAAAATGACCCTATAGTCAGTTAATTTAACGTTAGAAATTTCTGGATATACTTTTTGTAATGCTTTCCTAAGAGCTAAATCTACAGCATTTACTGGACCAACTCCCTCTGAAACCTCTAATTGCCCGTTAACTTTAACTACAGCAATTGATAAGTTACCACTTTCATTTATAACTTTCCAATACTCAACATTAATTTTCTTTTCATATATTCCCAGTTCTTTCAGAGCAACTAATATTGCTGATGAAGGAGCCAAATCGAAACTATAACCCTTATTTTCAAGCTCCTTTATCTTCTTTAACGCATTCTTTAATCTTTCATCCTTCTTATCTACTTTTAATCCTAGATTCTCTAAATATGTCACTAAGTTAGAAGTTCCAGATAACTCTGATATAACGAACCTTCTAGTATTTCCAACTAGAGATGGGTCTATATGCTCATAAGCCCTACTAACCTTCATTACAGCATCTGCATGAACACCAGCTTTATGAGTAAACGCGAAATCACCTACATATGGTTGATAAGGATTAGGATGCAATCCAGCTAACTCATAAACTAACCTAGATACTTCTCTTAACTTCTTTAAACTCTCTTTTCCTTTCAGTACATTGAATCCCATCTTCAATGCAAGGTTTGGAATAATTTGAATTAAATCTGCATTTCCAGTTCTTTCTCCAATACCATTTATAGTACCTTGAACATGCCTTGCTCCAGCTAAAATACCCATTAAAGAATTTGCCACAGCACATCCGGAATCATTATGCATGTGTAATCCAATCTTAGTTCTAACCTCACCCACAACTACCTTAGTTATCTCATAAACTTCATGAGGTAAAGTTCCACCGTTAGTATCTGCTAACGCGATAACATCCACTTTTGCTTCTTCAGCAGTCTTCAGAACCTTTAACGCGTATTCCCTATTATCCTTAAAACCTTGATAAAAGTGCTCAGCATCAAATATTACCTTGAGACCATGAGATTTCAAATAGCTTATACTATCATATACAATTTCCAAATTGTCTTCAGGCTTTATTCTTAACACATCAGTTACATGAAGTAACCATGATTTACCGAATAATACCGCAACATCAACATCGGACTTTATTATAGCATTTAAATTGGGATCTTCTTTAGCATTAAATTCCTTCCTCCTAGTACTTCCAAAAGCCGCTATCCTAGCATGTGCTAAGGAGTATTTCTTAATCTCTTTGAAAAATTCCTCATCTTTAGGATTTGATCCAGGCCATCCAGCCTCTATATAATCAACTCCTAATTCATCTAGCGCTAATGCAACCCTTATTTTATCGTTTAGAGTAAAGGAAACATTTGCTGATTGAGAACCATCTCTTAAAGTAGTATCTAATACCTCAACAGATTTCGTAAACACCGGACATAGGTAGAGTGTATTTGAACAAACTTAAAAGCTTTTAGTTAACAGTTAAATTGGAATGAGTAAAAACTCTTTATTTATTATAGTTGGTTCAGTATTAATTATTATATTTCTTGCCCTATATCTTTTATCACCTCTTTATTTACCATATTATAAAATTGTTGACCAAACTCTCAAGAACAATTATAAAATTGTAAATGCTGATCCTAACTCAAATATAAAAATATTAGAACTAACAACAACTAATGTAAACAATACTATATATCTTTTATCAAATACGTCAACTGTTTATTTGCAAATAATTAACTCTTCTGGATTAGTCGCAAATAATTCAGAAGTTCTTATATCAAAAGTTTACCCCGGTAAATACTTCATAACAATAGATAATCCTACTAATGTTTCACAGAAAGTCCTAGTCAGATATGCTGTATTTCCCTACACACAAGTAAGTAGTTTATACTCAACCCTAGGAATAATAACAACAGTAAGCGAGTTTTTCATAGTACTAGGAATAGTAGCACTAGGTTACGGTGTAATATCGTCAATATTTAGCAAAAAAAGGTTCAAGCGAAAAAAATAACCATTTAACACCTTCAGTTATAAAACTAGGTCCCTGATGTGCTAAAAAATCACCTTTTGTAACTAAAATTGGCTTATTTAAGAGTGCAGAAAGACCTCTTTCCTCTAAGCTCTTTTTAAACCTATCAACTTCATAATCTCTATATAGCTTAGGCTCATAAATTATTACGTCTGGTTCGCGTGAAATAATATCATTTGGAGAAGGAGTAAAATAAGCGTCTTCAACATTATCGAAAATATTCTTTCCTCCTACATGATAAATCGCATCACTAACATGAGTAGGAAAACCTGCAGTTATTGGTCCCCCAAGATCAAACTCCAAATAAACTTTAGGCCTTTTTTCACTTTTTCTAAGGAAGGAAGATAAAGCATTAATTAAAGATGAGTAAAGTATTCTACCTTCTTCTAATCTTCCTATAACGTTAGCAATGATAATAATGTTATTTAGAATCCTTGAGATAGACGTAGCAACACCAATAGGATAAACTATATATCCCATGTTTATTAGCTTCTTCGTTAAATCCTTTTGAGCACCAGTAGTAGAGAAAATTATATCAGGCTTATTTTTCTCTAAAAATTCTATGTTTACATGAGTATAGCTGCCAATCTTTGGTATTTTTTTAGCTTCAGCTGGTCTATAACTGAAGGCGTCAGTAGCAATAATCCGATCACCTATACCTAGCATAAATAAAGTTTCAGTAGTAGCTGGATCTAGACTGACAATTTTCTTTATAGGTCTAGGAACTTCAACATACTCGTCTAATACTTCATTATAAATTTTCACAAAGAATTAATTAATTGAGTTTTAAAAAATGTTACTGTACATGTGTCAATAATATTATTGATTAGCTAAGATTTCGATAACTAGTAATGTAATGTAGATTCTTTTTAAGTTATAAAGGACAAGGCTAAATCAGGTATAGAGAACTTTTCTAAGCTCGTAACCTATGAGTTAAATAATACTTGACCATTAGAATCTAAAAAGTGTAGTAAAATTTCTATCTAACGCTAGCATTGAATCTCTGTGCTTTTAAATTCTAGCCATATAATATTTCTTATAAGCAAGAGATATACCACTATTCCTTAATTAGAGAAAGTCAAAGAGAAATTAGAAAGTATAAGAAAAAAAGTTGGAGTGAATTCCTTTTGTTATTAGTAGATGAATATAATAGAAGAATAAATGGAATCAAAAGATTAAGGGAGATAATTAATGACGAATAATTAAGAAAAAAGAAGAAGGCTATAGAAAGATAATGAGGAGTTAGAGTTTGACTTTATTGATACTTCTATTCTAATAGATATTTTGAAAATAGTAATCTATGATCTTCATAGATATAATCCAGCCAGGCAAGATATAACCCCATAAGCCCTATTTACTTCTTTAAGTAAAATCCTACCACCATAACTATATAACATTTCTTCACAGCTATCAGCATTAATTACCATATACTCAGCATTTAGTAATCTACTTAGTTCCTTAACATTTCTATCGTTTACCGGAGTTAAGATAACATCAACCCTATTTTCATTTACATATAAGCTTTTCATGGTAAGTTTTACAGAATATAATAAGACCTCAAAGGGAATTTTTTCAATATAGTATAAGCCTACAATCATTTTTATAGGCTTTAATAAAACACCATTACATTTACCTTCACCTATAATTATATCAGCTTCACAAGGAGTCTGAACCCTTATATACCCTTCTGGTAACATTAGACTAACTCCATCAGAATAAACATACAATTTTTTCTTATCTAATAACTTTTTATTGGCTTTCTTGACTTCCTCTTTATTTCTAGTATAAAGAGCATTAACCCATGAAAATTCTTCAACACTATATAAACCCAATTGAGAGAACTTTGAGGTTGAAATTAGATTAGCGTTTAACAAATCAGATATGATAGAAGCAATAAAAGAAACCCCTTTACTTTCCCTCTTCAACGGTATTACATATTCTCCATCTTCTGATACAAAAATCACACCAGCTTTTCTATTAACAAACTTCAAAGCTCTCTCCATTTCACCTACAATAATGTATAAATTAGGTTTACCAGATGATAATTCGTAACCTAAACTAGATAATAAGGAAGAAATATTCTTTGCTATTTCACCCTCTCCTATTACCCTAACTCGAGTAAAATACAACTCATAATACTACTCTACTTCATATTATAAAAATCTAAAATTAAAAAGAATCTAGAGCTTACCTCTTGCCGAAATTACTGTGAACCTCTCCTTTAATAACTCAGTATAGTCTTTACCCATATCAGAACTATACTCTCTCATGACGGGATATAACTCCTTAAACTCTTCTTCAGTTAATTCCCTATATTCAACCTTCGGAATTCCTACTTTTTCTTCAAATAATCTCTTAGCATATTCCTTAGCTTTACCTTCAAGTTTATCCATAATCTCAATGTACTCTTTATCTCTTAATTCATCATAAGATCTTTCATCTATCAAACCCTCAAGAAGTAATGCCTTCAGAAACCTCATTATTTCTATCTTTGGAGGTTGTAAACCAATTTTAGATAGTGAAACCTTTCCTCTTATATAAATTCTTCCACCAACCATACCAGAACCAACAAAATTACCTACAGGCTCGTGGCTAACAGTAGTACCCAAAACAACAATAACACCACCAGCCATATACTCACCTAAATAATCGTCAACCATTCCACCTATTACAAGATAAGGTCTCCTATCCTTATATTCCCTCATCTGTATACCGACCCTATTTCCAGCATTGCCCTTAACAAATATCTTACCGTTCTGAAAAGTCTGTGCTAGAACATCCCTAGCATCTCCATAAATAACAACCTTACCTCCGTGCATAGTATCACAGCAATCATCAGCAACATTACCGTAAACATAGAAATAGTTATCCTCATTCAAATTAGCCATTGAATTACCAACAACACCGTATAGGTTAACCCTAATACCACTAACACCAAAACGTTTAAAATTAATACCTATATAACGATGGCCCATAACATTAGCAACAGTTACCTCCTTCTTCCCCTTCTTCACTTCATGGACAATTAACTCATTTAACTCTTTATAGCTAACGTTCCTAGCGTCTATGTCATATACTTTAGGAGCGAAAATGGGTGGTGATGAAAAACTCTTTAATTCAACTTCATCCCTACCGTAACTTATCACACCCTTATTTAATGATGCTATAAAATATGAACCAGGCTTCAAAGTCCATACCCTAGCATTAGGACTAATCTCCCTAATTTCGTTCTCCTCACTTGCAACATAATAGAAATTCTCGTCCTCGCCAATAATTGCTGGCCTAAACTTCGATCTATCTGCTAACGCAATTAAATACAGATCATCGCCAGAATCATAACCAATTACAGCAGTAAATGGACCATCAAGTCTAGCGTTTCTATAGTAATAATCTAATTCCTTAGGAAAAGCAGAAAAACGCCTTGAGGGATTAACAATAATCTTTACAGCCTCTTCTACGCTGAAGCCTTCAGAGATTAACTCTTCAAAGAGAAAAGCAATAACCTCACTGTCGGTCCCTACAAACCCTTCCCAATTCCTCTCGAGTAGATATTCTAAATTAGCACCAAAGGAACTAACATCGCCATTATGAACAATAGCAATATTAAATGTTGAGAAAGGATGAGACCAGTAAGGATAATGTCCAGGTGAATTTGTAGGCTGTCTAGTATGAGCTAACCATAAATCACCTTCATATTCCTCAACCTTATATAACTGTGCTACATCCTTTGGATAACCAACGCCTTTAAAAACCTGAAGAGAAGTACCAAAACTATATAGCCTTCCCTTCTTCTGAGACCAGATAATCTCATTAATGTTCCTAAAAGCCTTCTTACCAAGAGGTAAATTATCAAGAGTAATATAAAACTTACAATCACAGATATCAGAATCAATGTATTCTAACTCATATTTATCAACCCTAATACCGTGGGATTCCATAATGTTTTTTACTGTAGTGGGATCGCCTTCATAAAAGACCTTAATAACATATCTGTTCCCTTTATCTTTATCAAAAACGGCAAAACCGGCACCTCTATCACTTCCCCTATACCTTACTCTCTCAATCCCCCTAACTACCATCTCACCGGAAATCTTATTTGCACTCTTTTTTCTTAATATACCTAAAACACCACAACCAGATGGGTGAATCATAGAGAACCAGCCACCTTAACCCTAAGCTTTTGTAAAAGATAAGAATTCAAATTTATTGCTCTTAAAAGTTCTCTATTTCCGGTTAAAGTAGATTGAACAGAGTAAACGCCAGCAGCGCCAGCTAACAAAGCGATCTCTTTCTTAAAACCAGAAATTAAATTAAATGCCTTACTCTTCAAGTCACTTCTGCTTCCTTCTCCTAAAGCGACTTCAAACACTTTATAAGATATTATAACAGAATCTGCACCTAAGGCAACAAACTTAAAAACGTCCCCCGAATCCCTTATCCTAGAAGACTTTGCAATTAAATCAAATTTCTTCCTTATTCCCATTCTCTTTAACTTAGTGTCTATCTCTGAAATAACGACCTCAAGATCTTCATTACCTAAATCCTCATCAATAATAAAACCTGGTATACCCTTCAATTCTACAACTTCCTCAAGAGCCTCCTCATTACTCGGCAATAAGATATAACTACCACTCTCATAATTCTTACTCCATTTAATTATACCCTTACCATCATGACTTATCGAAATATCTTCATAATATCTTGGAGTAACATCAGTAAATACAGCAGAACTTAAAGCCAAAGAAGCCCACTGTAGAGCATTTCTCTCATCTTCTGGTGCATCAATAATATCAAAAATTACTGGTAAAGAGAGATAAATCCTTCCACCAGCTAAATAAAAGCTCGTATCAATATCTTCTCTATAAGGATCGATTGAAGGTCTAGTAACTTGAGCACCATCACTTCTTAACCAATCCACAATCCTTGCGGGTTTTTCAACGTCTGGGGGTGCAGTACTACCCATACTGGTAATCACGGGGTCGCCCTTATTGATTAACTCATGTAAATACACTTTTCTCCTCCTAGACCATAACTCGCCAAGCTTAGGTGGCAATTCTTCCTCTTCTCCCTCAATACCTAAGACAGACAAAGTCTCCCTGGATAAACCCTTACCTACTAACAGATCCCTCCTTCCCTTAAGTTCATCTATGCTTGAGAGACCCAAATTATCCAGAATGTTAGCTAGTTCGAGAGAAAAGCCATGAATATAGTTAACTAAGACTTTAAGTCCAAAATCTATGTCGACCATCCTACTACCGTCAATCTTATTCGTTAGAGCTGTTGGACAAGAACCAATATGACACTTATGAACCATAACACAACCCATTGCAATCAAAGCCCCCGTACCTACACTAACAACATCCGCCCCTAAAGCAATTAACTTAGCTGCATCAGTAGCATCAGCAACCCTACCTGCTGCAATAATATAAAAGTTATCCCTCATACCTTGTTCACGCAAAACCTTATCAGCTGAAGCTACTGCTAACTCGATCGGAATGCCAACATTATCCCTTATAACAATGGGAGTAGCACCAGTACCAGCACCATGACCATCAATTATAACACCATCTGCACCCATCCTTGCAATTCCAGACACTATATAAGGAATATAGTTAGTAGCAGCAACCTTAACAAAGACAGGCTTACCAGTAGCTTCCTTCAAAGCTTCAATCCTTTGACCCAAATCCTCAATAGAATAAATATCATGATGGGGGGCTGGAGAAATAGCATCAATACCAACTGGTATTCGTCTAGTAAGAGAAATGGGTTCGGTAACTTTACTCCCGGGTAAATGACCACCAATACCTGGCTTAGCACCTTGTCCAATCTTAATAACAATTCCAGCTCCATGCATTAAAACATCAAAATCAACACCAAAACGGGCTGAAGCCCATTGAACAAAAATCCTCTTAGATTTAGCAACTTCCGGATGTAAACCCCCCTCACCAGTACCAGCTAAAGTTCCCGTTAAATCCGCAGCTCTCGCTATTATTATATTAGGATTACCGCTTAAAGCACCATAAGACATATCTCCCAAATAGAGTGGAGCAGACATTTCTATACCAGCTAGTTTAGTAAAAGTCCTAGCTTTTGGAGTATCACTAATTTTAGAATCCTCTTTTTTAAAACGAACTCTATCAAGAATCCTTAAAGAGTTCCATTTAGGAAAAATTTTACTTGGCTTACCGGTTAAAGCCAATTGACGAATATGCTCAATCCTCTCTACAGTCCAAAACTCGTTATCTGTTTGCTTCGGTATCGGTAAATATTGCTTAATGATAAGCAAAGGTGGTCAGAATCTAAATATATTAAAACACTATATATTTGTTTATAGGAACATTTAGTCAAACTAAGGTTTAATATTACGTAATAAAAGGTAAAATATTGAAACTTAGCTTTTACTAAAAAGTAACTAATAAATGCAATGATTTAAACAACACACGCTAAACCATGATTGAAAATATAAACAGTTCATATATCAAAAGAATATATTAAAAAGTTTACATATTAAGGATGTAATTGTTAAACAAAAGAATAAGAGGAAAAATTTTTAACTAAGTCTAACGTAGATTAGAGTATTTAAGAAGAAAATTAGATATTTTAGCAAGTATAAAAGAGAAAATAATAATGCAAGTTAATATAGAAGTAAATCTCGTTTTTGTTAAATATCAAGCAGTATCGTCATTAGTATTTATTAAAAACATAAGAAATCTCTGTAAACAGTATATGCAAAATAGAGTTTTATAAGCCCTTGTAGAAATAGCTTAACGACTAACGCTTAGAATGAATGTCAGAAACTATTTTATAAATAAAAAATTTTAGATAAAACTAAATAATCATAAACTTAACTATCAATCTAGTAGTTAACAAAGATTACTATCTCAACTAAATGGAAATTAAATACCTTATTATTACGTTTGACTTTTCCTTTTATTACTCTTATTAATTAACTATAGAAGATAAAAAAGAAAGTAGACTCTAGTTAGTTTATCTAGTAACACTAAAGTGCGGCCGCCGGGATTTGAACCCGGGATTACTGGCTTGGAAGGCCAGCGTCCTAATCCAGACTAGACGACGGCCGCACTATATAATACTAAGAGGGGTAATTTAAAGTTTTCCTAAAACTGTATTTGTCTATAATAACTTAAATATGTCAAATATGTTCGCTTTATATTATGGATTAAATCATTAATTAGAGGGGAATGTGCCTATTTCACGGCGATCTTAATATGATAATGGCCTATGATATTATAAAGTAATAAATATGGAGAGTCTATACCATAACAACCAAAAGCTTTACTAACACTAATCAAAATTAACTTATTGATCAAAGCATACAATATATTATGGCAATTCATTACGTTTCATTATCTTTCGTATTTGGGAATATTATTAAAATTAAAAATTTGGATTTCGTAGAATTTAACAATAAATTACTCATTTTTATAAAAATCATAGAGTTTCTTCATCAATCCATCAACATCATTATACTCTACCCAGACTTAGAGGACAGTATACCCTCCGAAGTATTAATTTAGAAAAATCACTATAACTTCAAGTCATGATGGTGTTTATAGGAAAATCGTTACATTTTTGCGTGACGTTGAACATAAGTAAGAAATATTGTCCTATTAACTGAAAAATCTCTTGTGATAAACTAAATAAAGTAAGGGAGTAAATTCAAAGTATCGTTAGTTCATGAAAAAATATTATAACTTTCTATAGTAAGAGAATTTCCTTAAACCACTATCATGAAATAGTATTATTAAGAAAATAGCAAATTAATCACAACATTTCATTTAGATTATACCTTACTAAATATCTTATTCGAAAAACTTAATGATAACACAAATTACTCTTACTAAAATAAATTTTAGACAAAATTAAATAAAAAAGAAACAATTTATTGAAATAAAAAAAGAAAATTTAACTTATCTTTCTATATACAAGAACTATAGCAATTATAGCAACAATAAGACCTATTATTCCAGCTATTAATCCTCCATATACCAATGGTGTGATACCATTTAACTTACTATTTAGATTTGATACTTGAGTGTTTAAGCTGCTTACTTCACTGGATAAACTTGACACTGTACTAGATAAGCTACTTACTGTACTATTTACTGAGCTTAATGAGGACTCTAGTGTTTTAATATCATTCTCTAATGTAGTAATCTCAGTAGTTGTTGAAGACAATGTGGTCGAGAGTTGTGATATTGATGCGTTTAAAGACTTAATCTCGTTCATTAATGTGTAGACAGTTTGATTCACAGTTTCAATTTCCCTAGTTAATTGAGTTACATAGGTGCTAATAACAGATGTATAGTTTACTTGAACTTGAATTGGAACACTAATTGTACCAGTAATACCACTATAAGTTGCATTAGCAGTAACTAAAGCTTCATATGTGGTGTTTAATACTGGTAACATAAAAGTCACATTATAGTAACCAGCATAAGGACCTGAAGTTATCGGTGTAGCTGTCATAGTAGTTACTCCAGATGGAGTTGAAACAGTAGCTGTTACAGTTGCGTTTGTTACCATCATTCCGCCAAATTGAACTTCTAACAATACTGTTATTTCATCTCCTTCAGTACCGGTTAATGAGGTGTATCCAATTGAATTTAATGGAGCTATAATCTTACCATTCTGCATTTCGGCAACAGCAAGTACTGTTACAACAGCTGGATATAGCTTTAGGGTTAATGATATTGTTTGATTACCCTTAACACTTACAGTTTGACTGGCATTAACATATCCCGGCATACTTGCTACTACCTCAAGATTTTCAGTGAAATTAAATGCTAATACTTGAATTGTAGCAATACCAGAAGGATTTGTTGTAGCCGTGGCTATTAACTCATGCAAACCGCTGGTTACATTATATACACTCACTGTTGCACCCTGTATTGGAATGCCTTGCTCATTTTCTACTAAGACATTAAGTGTAGCAGTATATGGTTTATAGTAAACAGTTACTGATGTAGCAGCTTGTCCACCATTTACTTCAATCTCGATTGTATAAGCTCCTACTTGACTATTCTCACTAGAACTTCCCCATACCCATATTTCTTGACTGAAATATCCACTAGAGTTAGTAGCACCCGAAGTAACTGGTATGTTGGCACCGGAGGGCGTTAAAACATATATTGCTACTGTAGCCCCTGGAGCATACTTAAATGTCACTACTAGTGGTTGACCATAATGAAAAACTTCTCCTTGAGTTGGAGATATTACTACTAAGCTAGTGCTTGCTGTAGCTAAAGGTACACTAAAACCTAATACTATTATTGACAAAACTAAACCTATAACAAAACGCATGTTCATAAATCTTCACCCCAACAGTTTAAAAATAAAAAAGATAAAATACCTTTAAACCTTTTCATAAGTTTTACTTCTCCACAGTTACGTTAGTGAATACTAAGTTAACTGGGTACTCTGATATTGCTGGACCTACTGCAAATGGTACTGCATACATTGTAACTGTGTAGGATCCAGGTGGTAATGATAATATTCCTTGCATCTGTACAGCTACTAGTATGTATGGTACTGCAGACGATCCTAGTGCTGGTTTAGCAACTACTGCTTGATATGAATAGTATACTACTGGAGATGTTACGGATGCATTTACACCTTCTCTTACTACTGCTAAGATGAAGAACTCATATGGATATGGTAATATGCTAGTTGCATAGATGTTAATTACTGGGCTTGTTGGTGTAATTACTACTGGTGATGTATAGTAGTATGTTGATAATGGTGCATGAGATATTGGTGGAATAGTTGGAACTGGTGCTAATCTGATTGGAGTTATATTAGCTGGAATAATGTATGTGGATACTGTTACAGTGCTTACACTATCAGTTACTGTTACACTTACGTTAGCATCATATCCTATTGTAGTACCGTTAATTGTCACGAATGGTAATACAAATAATCCAGCTGGTCCTAATGGTACATTAGTACCATTGCTAAGGGTTATTGCTAAGGTACCATTTGTAAATACATTAATCTTATTGAATGTTAGAGTGGTCAAAGTATTATTTGGTAATACAGCAAATGACAGAGTTCCTGTGAATATTCCAGAACCAGCTGCGGTCTCCGCTATCTGTGGTATTAGATTACCAGATGCATTCAAGACAACTTGTCCATATACGTTCTTTGCTATAGTTCTTCCAGATGTTGCATTGTAATATATCATAGCTACTTGCCCGTTATGATATACTGTTATATTTGTTACCATTAGATGTAATAAGCTGGTTGGATTTGTATGAGCAAACTGATAGTCAGTGAAGTTTAGTAATGGTTCTATATACATATTCTGAGCTATAAACCATGGAGTAGATGCAGTTAATGATACGCCAGAAGCTTTGAATGTTAGGAAGTAGAATAATTGTCCAGGCTGGGCTGCTACTAATTGTAATTCTTTTAATGCAACTAGCTTAGTGCTTGCTACTAATGTTTCATGAGTTACATAATCATACATGCTAACTGTTAATATGCTGTTATTTAATTGTTGTAATGTTAAGTGTAATATGTTCTCTAATCCTGGTATACTTATCTGGTACTCATATGTTCCGTTACAGTATTGTAACTGTTGTGCATTTAAGGATACGAATAATGTTGTTAAGTTCTTAGTTGTCAAGGCTATTGTGTATGTAACACCAGATGGTAAAGTTACATTCACATACATCATCTTTGATAACAATAATGGTGTTGCTGATATTCCTAATAACTGATATAATGGTGCATTCCACTGTTGCCATCCACCAGTTCCAATTGCTAAGTAAGCTGGTAAGTTTGCGCCATAGTAACTCTCATTTAAGTATAATAAAGCTATAGATGAGTACAATGGTGTTACTGTACTGCTGAAGTATAATGTTGCAGTTATATTAGGTACTGTTACTGAAGTTTCAACTTTGTACTGCTTTGAAGATGCAAAGTAGTGGAATACAGCATAGTCAGTGCTTATATACTTGTATATATCAGATGCACCTACAAACGAAGCATTAGGTGCTACAGTTAAGAATGTATTAGAGTTTACAGGGTATAAGTTTGGCGCATTACTTGCTAATATCTTAAATGTTATATAGTTTGTAATTACGTAGTTAGCACCAGTGGGTGTGATTTCTTCATAACCTACTTGATTTTGTGGTGATAATAGCATGTTTGCATAGCTTACGTTTAATCCAGCTATATATGCTAACTCAATATCCATGTTATTATTGACAAATAATGATTGCTCAAAGTACATGTTAACAGTTGGGTTATTATCAGCATAATATGCTAATTGTATAGCACTTGTCTCACCATTAGGTCCAATTACAGATATCGTGTTACCATTTAATGTTAATTGATAAGCTGTTAAAGTTGATACTATAGTTTCTTCAGTATATGAAAATGTATTTGATGAAATTACAGTTAGTTTATTGTATGTATAGTTACCAAAGGTACCAGAAACATTGTAGACTGTTGAACCATAGAATATTATTGCTGAATTACTTATAATTGAATCAGTGTAATTCAGAGCTGCAATTGCATAAGTAAAGCTTCCAGATGGATTTCCTGGTACTAATATTGCATCTGGATCATATAACATTACATCTGGTGCATTATAGCATTCAAAGCTCTGTGGAGTAATTGGTGTTGTCATTATTTGTGGTGGAATTATAGTCGCATAGAAGTAACCATGATTAACTGTAGTTATTCCTCCTCTAGTACTATATGCTGTAACCACAACTGAAGTTTCATTGCTCCATAATCCGAAATCAACTAGAGTTATGTAAGTATATTGTGGAATTGTTGAAAACGCAACAAATAATGGCCCTGTTCCAGTTTCCGTAGCTGGAACTGTTGGCACTGTTAATGTTAGTGAGAATGGTTCCGATAAGTATTGTGGCTCAGAAATTACGAAGTTTTGCAATCCCATATACTGAGAAATGGCCATGGGTAATTCAGAACCTAAAATTGCTAACTCATATTCACCATTTGTCATAAAGTATTGTGCAGTACTCATATACTGCATTGCTATTGTACCATTTATTATCGGATATTCTGGTGTTACAACTATTCCGCTAAATGAGAAACCAGGTAATTTTACATTATTAAATTGTAATGTTGCATTAGTTAATAATGTAACTGTTGCTGTTGCTTGAGATGATGTAAACTGTGCTTGGGCCTGGAACTGAGTTTGACCAGATATAGCTATTTGGGTTGGTGGTGTTGACATAATTGGAGATGTAGTATAGAAACCACTCACAGTTGCTTTTATACCTTCATAGGCTGTTGCAACTAAAGATGTTGTTGCAACATATGGTACTAGTGTTGGTGAACTACCAACTACTATATTTACTGTATACTTAGTACCGTTAAAGTAACCAGTTATAGAGATTGTGGAACCGGCCGGTGCTGAATATACATAAACTGGTAATGTATAATTTGAAGGTGAACTTGGTGGTGCGTTTGGATTAACTAACATAGTATGTTGAATTTGATTATTATATAGATAGTAGATTGTTAAATTACTGAAATACTCTAATTTACTTCCATTAGTTAATCCCATGGATGTAGCCGTACTTAAAGGTAATATTGCAAGCAATGTTGCATTGTATTTCTCTGGGTCTGGTATAGTAAATGTACCGCTTACTGGAGCTTTTACTGATACACCATTAATTGTTATACTTAAATTATCATCAGATATAAATCCTAAGAAGCTCCAATAACCGCTTGCAAATTGATAAGATAAGTAGGTAAACTTAGATGGGAAGTCTGGTAATGCTGCTATTTGAGCTAATTGTGCTAAGTTAATTTGTAATGGCCCAGGAGTAGAATAGTTTAACTGGAATGTCAAGTTATCATAACCTGTACTTACAAAGGGATCTACAATGCTTGTATTAATTAGTGCTCTACCCCAAATATATGCTTCTGTAGAAGCTATTGATTGTAATGCTGGACCTAAATTACCATTTATTTGTAATGGATTGAAGAATCCAGTAGCTTCTGGTGTTGGTATGAAGTTTGGTGGAACAAATGAGAATGGAGCAAATACTAAGAGCTGATTAGTCGTTTGAGCTGGTATAGTTAGAGTAGCTACTGTAAAGGATTGAGTAACTTGACCGTATACATATTCATAGAAGTAGTTTGGTTTTGCGTTTGATGGATTCAATAAGTCCATATATATATTATTATATTCTTCAGAAAGGGTATTGGTTGTTCCATAAACATAAAGATGGTCTATGCCTATTTGGGTTAAAGTGGTTTGGGCTGTACCATATTCATTAACTACTACTCCTAGATTGCCGGTAAACTGTTCTAAGTATGTAATAGATACTGGTAATGAATAATTACTTACACTAGAACCTACTACACCTACTAAAAATATTAATACTTTAGCTCCTTCTGCATAGTAAATGGATGTGAAATTTTCTGAAGGAATAGTAAACTGTATAGTTTGTGTAACAGTAGAATTCTTAAAAACTATAACTGGTGTGAAATAGGTTCCAAAGTATGTTATTAGGTTTTGTAGGTTATTATTTGCTGATACGTTAATATTAGATACGTTAAATATATATGCTACACCATTAGTTTGTGGTAAATAAATAGCAATTCCATGTCCTTCTGGTATTGATGGTAGTGCTGCTTGTGTTGTTAGTGGTATTCCAAATAGGAATATTTCAAATATGAATAGTATAGATAGAATTAAACCTAGGGTTTTATTCATAGCACTTCTGTCAATAAAGAAGTATGATCAATTTATAAAGTTTTATATACACATGTATACAAATCGATAATACCATCAATATGGTACTATTGCCAAAGGATTTAATAACCTTTTTGCATGTAAGGAAAATAACATGAGTACTAAAAGAAGTCTCGAAATATTTCTGGTATTAGTTTTATTTCTACCAATACTAGGATTTATTAACCTAAAAGTTTTTTCACTAACTACAAGTGCAATTGTTAACGTAGCGCCAACTCCTTATAATTCTGGTTATTATCCTCAAGGCTATATAGTAGTAACTACTGCTGGCTCGTCTACTACTTTTAACCTCTATTTATTTAACCCTACATTTGTTGAAGAAAGTGTATCGGTGTACGTTAACTCAAGTGCTTATACTACTGTTACATTACAACCATTTTCGTATACAACAGTCCCAATATCTTTATCTACTGGTCTTTATAATGTATCGGTAGAAGGACAGACATTGTATGTAAAAGTTGTTCACTCCTCGTATCAACCTATAATAACTTATATTAATGGTACT
Source organism: Sulfurisphaera tokodaii str. 7 (assembly GCF_000011205.1). Classification (NCBI taxonomy): domain Archaea; kingdom Thermoproteati; phylum Thermoproteota; class Thermoprotei; order Sulfolobales; family Sulfolobaceae; genus Sulfurisphaera; species Sulfurisphaera tokodaii. The sequence goes on along the minus strand of NC_003106.2, from coordinate 2,197,093 downwards.
GCTAATGTATATAAGCTAAATGCCCAACCCGGAAATACTTATAGTTTCCAAATAAGTTATTCCTCAACACCTTCTAATACTACTGAGGAAAGTGAGGTTTATTCTGATATAGGATTTTATATTTCGCCAAATGATCAAGAGGGTGTAACACCATATTTAACACCTTCTAATACTTTCTTATTACAAATACCAGAAGGAATACCTCAAGGAGTTTATTATGCCTATGTTTATACGTCATTCTCAAACGCAACTACTGGACAAGTAGTAGATTATTCAATCGGCTTAATCGTCATTAACGTAAGTTATGGTTTACCAACTTCTCTTTCGTCACCAACAACAGTTACTGAAAATGGCGTAATGCTTGAGATGGAGAATGTTAGTGGTTCTACGTTATTATATATTAATTATCCCTTCTCTTATGAGGATACATTTACACTGACTCTACCAAGTGGTACGTACACAGTAAAGAACTATACAGCACCTAACAATGTCTATCCACCACTCTATACAAAACCCAATATTTTATTCTACGGCTCTACTATCCCAATGGAAATAAGTCCAAACGGTATTATCGTAGAGGCTAAGGCATTCGGTACTGGTAGTATACAAATTTCATCACCTACTGGAACTGTAACTTTAACTATACCACCAAAAGTAACTTTGGGAACTCTTAATGTTGAAGTTGTTTCATCAACTACCGGTATGCCGATTCCTAATGCTAAAGTAAGTGTTTACTACTCTTCTAATAGTTCACTTATATCATCATCTTTAACCTCCTCCTCTGGGACTGTAAGTTTCACTCTACCTATTAGTGCGCAAGTTAAGGTAAATGTATCGGCTTTTGGTTATTATCCCAATTCAACTGTTGTTACAGTATCAGCTTCATCTACAGTGAAAATATATTTAACACCTATACAAATTACAGTCATACCAACTACCTTTACTATAAATGGAAGTAAGATAACGCCAGAACAGATTAGTCCAAGTAGTTATAAGATAAATGCAACTGTGGGTAGTGAATTAACATTTACTTTCTCTGTAAGTATGAATAGTAATGTTTCGCCTTCAGTAGTAGCTATGTTAAACGGTACTTCAATACCAGTTACATATGAGGGCAATGGTGTTTATGAGGTAACACGTACTTTCTCATCACCTGGTACTTACGAAATTACAATAAATGCGTCTTATAGTGGTGTTTGGAAGAATTTCACTGTAACAATATATGTATATAAGCCGAGTATTGTTATAACAACGTCAACAACTAGTACTACAAGCACAACATCGATAACAACAAGCACTACACAAACTACGATAACATCAACAACTAGTACAAGCACAACAAGTAGTACTACTACAACAGTACCACCTCCTCCAGTATCTTCAACAACTACAACAACTTCGATTCCATTAACTGATATAGTAATAATTGTGGTAGTTATAGTGATTGCAGCAGTAGTGGCAATAGTTGTCTTAAGAAGATGAACTCGTTTTTTATATAATTTTAAAACATATTTAAACTTAAATTGAGAAATTCCAGATTTAAAATTAATATATACTTCTTAGCGAAACTTAACTAGATAAAAAACATATATACTACTTAGCCATTTTTCTATTACACTAGATTACATGCAATTACATGGACAAATACCTTACGCTTGATGACAAATTTTTAATTCCCTTAGTTAAGCTACTCCATTAATGGTTGAAATTTCGGTAATAATTACAGCATATAATAGAAAGCAGTATTATAAAGATGCAGTAAGAAGTGTACTTAACCAAACACTGGATAACGATAAATATGAGGTGATATTGGTAGCCAATTTTGATGCTAGCGAATATGCTAAAGAAGAAGGGATAAGGTTTGTATATAGTGATAAGAGTGATTCAGGAAAGCAAGTATTTGATGGCATAAAGGTAGCTAAAGGTAGAATAATTTCATTCTTAGACGACGATGACATGTTCACCAAAGAGAAACTGGAAAATGTTTATGAAGCGTTCAAAAGTTACCAAAATCTAGGAGTTTATAGGGATAGAGTACTATTTTTCTATGGGGAAAAAATTATACAGAAGGAAGTAGAAAAAATGGACCCTCTTTTACTTAAAAATAGAGATAAAGATGACTATATTAAAATGGCTAACTATAGAAAATACGGTTTTCATAGTAGTTCTACTTTCTCAATTTTAAGAGAATTACTTCTACAAAAAGCTGACATTTTAATGCAAATGAAAAGGGCTATTGATTGGTTTTATGAGAGGATATTCTATGTGTCAAAATATGATATGCTTTGGGATAGCAGAGCAACAACCCTTTATAGGCTTTCATTTTCATCATCTATGAGAACATTAGATAGTCTAGAGAACTACATTAAGAGCTCTGCAGAAAGATCATATATATACTGTTTAGATATGTTAACTGTTGACTCTATGTTACCTCAAAATTTAAAGAAAATCCATAGCTACGAAGTATCACTATCAAAAGTGAGGTACAAGTTCATTTCTAAAGAAACAGCTAAAGAATGTGTTCCTTCTTTAAGTGACTATATTAGAGTTTTTAAGAAGTCATATTTAGGGTCTCATAAAGCTTTAGTATTAGCCTCTCTACTTCCTTATTCTTTAAGAAAATCTTTAATTAGAAAGAGTTACGAGAGGGAAAAAGCACGATTATTAAAGATGATACAATAAGGTATTTGTTAAATTCGAGAAGATTTACTTTAGTTTAATTTCTTGTAAAAAAGAATTTATAATCTATAAGTTAATAATTGCATCTATACATTAGTTTTTAAAAAGCATAGAGAAAGTTAACTTGTGTTCCTAAGTGAAATTATTAAAGATTTTCACTTCAAAATTTTCCAGTAAATATAGTATTTACCTAGTTTAAGTAAAAATTTCTTCTGTGATAAAAAAGTTTTATAATATTATTATCTCAGCTAATTTTTATTTATATTTTTAATTAATTTCAATTTCTATTAACTAGAATAGAAAAGTTTACTTATCTAGTTAAATTCATATTCAACATTACTCTAGCTGATAATATTTCTTAAGATAATACTGGAATAAATATTAATTACTAAAAATTCTCATTATAATATATTCTTTTTATGAAATAAATTGAATTATACAATAGAGCACATACTACATAAAATTGATTATATGGCTATAAACTAAGTTCTTTTTTGAAGACATAGCAGATGATTCCTCTTATCTTATTTTTCGGTAACATTTACTAAACAACGCTACTTATCGGAATCAAGTACTTTATTTTTAACTTTCTCTTTTTAATTATTCTACAATAGGTCTTAAATTCTCATTTACTCATTAGAAAGAGAAACTCTACATCTTTTTCTAAGACCGTAATAGCAGAACTGTACCATCAACATAAAGATTATCAGTAAAACTTAGATAATGACTATAATTTTAATTAGATTACATAGAAATAATAACAGAATATGGATATTTAAAAGCTATGCTAAGATGTTATACTTAATTACCCAAGAGATAATGATCTAGACGTTATAATATATGCCAGCATTTCATAAGCTTTAATAGAGTTTGATTTCCTAAGAACTATAAATATAGGAAAAACGTGAAGATTTTAAGAAAAAGTTATTTTTATTTTTGATAAAGGATTGGATTATACAATATTAAATTAGTTAAAAAGCTTGTAATAATGAACTGTTACGAATAAAAATAATTACACCTTGAAAATGATCTAAAAGAATTCATATACTTTTCCCTAGTAAATGCTAGGGGACATAACATCTTATAATACAGAATATGTTGTTAATTCCATTATCTACTTAGCTTTCAACATCTAAAGCTAAATAATTCATTTTACTCCTTATGTATATTATGAAAAAGACTATATAACTCATAGATTTTATACATTAACATGAATTTAGGAATAATTTATGATAATTTGCTTTCTCCTACCTTTGCAGGCGGAGGTGCTGTTCACTCTTTTGAGGTAATAACTAGATTAAAGAAATATTACAAAATCATATATTACCCTTCAACATCAGTCTTCAGATGGAAAATCGAGGATATAGAAAGAAAAGCTAAGGAACTGGAAATTATGGGAATCAAGATTGCTGACGAATTTTATACTTTTCTTGAAAATAGAAGAAAGCCTAAGGAACTGCTACGTTATTACGACGTAAATAACATAGATTTGCTTTATGAGCCAGACCACAGATCTCCAGAAATTTTCTACCTAGGTAAAAGAACAAAAAAATTTGGGCTAACACTTCATGAACCGTTATTTTATGATGACTCATTAACATATCTGAAAAGATTGATAAAGTTCTACGGAATAAACCCGTATACTGGAAAAGGTTTTCATACGAGGTTTTTGTATAATGAGTTGTATGCAAAACCATTATATAAGAGACTAATAAAGAAGACAAACCCCACTTTTATCGCAGCTGTGAGTGAGGGGACTTTAGAGATATCTGGCTTAAAGGGTGAGGTAATAAAACCTGGAAATGCGTTTGATAAAGAACTTCTGGATTATAGAAATAAAGGAAAAGAGGATTACATAGTATTTTGGAGTAGATTAAATCAGGATAAAGGAATAGCAGAACTATTAGACGTAGTCCACATGATAAATAAGATGTCTGGAAAAAACTTCAAATTAGTTGTGATGGGAAAGTTTTTTGATAAATTTAACGAGAGAAGATTCTGGAGAAAAGTTAAAAAATACAGTCTAAACGTTGATTATTTAGGCTTTGTTGAGAGGAGAAAACTCTATGAGATTGTTTCTAGAGCTAAATTGTTTATATATCCTTCTCATGTTGACGGATTTTCCTTGGTAGTTCTCGAGTCTTTAGCTTCCGGTACACCAGTAGTGGCTTATGATATTCCAGCAATAAGAACAGTATACAAAGGGTTAAATGCAGTAAGGATAGTAAGGGAGTTTGATAAAGAAAGCATGGCAAAAGAATCTCTATCAATACTTTCTATGAGCGAAGGAGAAATAGAAGCTATTATGAATGAGGAGAATCTTTTAAACTTTCTCAAGCTTCACTCCAGCTGGGATAATGTAGCTGAGTCTGTAAGGAGAATCATAGATAAGTATACTAAAAAATAGAATTAATAGAGCGAGATTTAAACAGATTTAGTTAAAGCTAAATACTCTTCAGTGTGCTAACATTTAGTTTCTACTATTAAAGATACTTTTAAATTCTTTATTTTAATCTAAAGGGATCATTATTACTTCAACTTCTTTAGTTTTTTCTATATCTTCATCTGTAGTAATAACTTTGCCTCCAATTTCTTTCGCAGTAGCTATAAGAAATACATCAGCTAAAGAAAGATAATGATATTTGCTCTTTAATATTGCTGCACTTTGGGTTATATTTTCATTTGGAGCTAAAATCTTAATTGGAGAATTTCTAATATATCTATGTCTAGCAATTGCAATTTCCTTTCCCATTTTTAGAATATATAGGTAGAGAAATTCAGCTAAATTTACTTCACTCATGTAAATTTCTATGCTTCCAGTATACATTTTCTCAAAATATTTCCTGATTTCTTTATTTCCAGCGAATAATAAAGATAGAGGCCCTGTATCAAGAACGTATTTCTCTTTCAACTTCTTTCCTCCTTTCCTTAATAACCTCTTTAGCAACTTCTACAGCTACTTCTCCGTCAACCCCAAAGAGATCTAAGAGTGTCATGGGTTTCTCTATGTCTATCTTATTTCCGTTAACTGTTAACTCTAATATATCTCCTTCTTTTATTCCTATTTTTTCCCTTATCTCTTTTGGGATGACTATTATTCCTTTTTTATAAACCTTTACCCTATACTTTTCCATATTATTAATTATAAAATTCTTCTAATATAAATGTTTAACTCTACGTAAGTTAATAGTTTAACCAGTAATTTGATAGACTAGACGAAAGTACACTAACCTAACTCCTTAAAGTTAGTAAGAAGATTAAGAATAAGGGAAAGAGATTATTTCCTTTATCTTACGGTTACAAGGTCAGCTAGCGGTATATAATTAGTATCTCTTAACCACAGTTTTGTGACATAAATGAAGTTTTTTCAATACTAAGAGTGGACCGGCCGGGATTTGAACCCGGGACCTCTCGGGTGCGAGCCGAGCACTCTTCCAGGCTGAGCTACCGGCCCATGGGCCCGCCGGGATTTGAACCCGGGACCACAGCGGCCCGAGCGCTGCGTCCTAGTCCAGGCTAGACCACGGGCCCATAAATATTTTTGTTTTGTTTTTTATAGCTTTTTCTGTGGATTACTTAATTGAAACATTAGCTAAGAGAATTTTAGGAGATATTGGTTGGAGTTCTTCCCCCGGCTCAGTTATGAAGAAGTGGAGGGAGGCTTTTCAAATTAGTCAAGGTGAGTTAGCTAGGTATTTGGGAATTACTCAGTCTGTTATTGCTGATTATGAAAGGGGAAGAAGGAATCCCGGTGTTGAGTTTTTACGTAAATATGTTAGAGCCCTTATCGAAATAGACGCTTCAAGGGGTTATAAAATGATAAATGAGCTTTTAAAGGGTTATACGTTAATGTTGCCATACATAGATGATCTAGGAGATTTTTCAGTTCCGGTAGGTGTTGATGAGATTGTTACTGCTGTTAATGGTTTTATACCTAACTCTTTCATTCCAGAAGTTAAAATTTACGGTTGGATGGTTACAGATAGTGTTAAGGCTATAACTAGTCTGAAGGGAATGGAGTTTTATCAATTACTTAATTTTATGATTGGAAGGGCTGTAGTTTTCACTAATGTCTCTTCCGGTAGGTCCCCAATGATTGCTTTAAAAATTGCCCCTATTAAGCCCCCATTAGTGGTTTTTCATAGACCAGTTAGGTTAGATCCTCTTGCCCTACTGTTAGCCGAAAAAGATAATATTGTGATAGTAGTATCAACTTTTACTAAAGCTGAGGATATAACAAAAAGGATTAGGTCTCTTGCCCAGTCAGTAAAAGTATAGCTTTAGCGATATCTCCATTAGCCTTTTGAAGTGCTTCTTTAACTTCTTGTTCTCCCTTACCTGTTTGTTCCATTACAAACTTTACATCCTCGTCCTTAATCTCAACTTTAGGCTCTTCTTTTTGCGCTTCTTTCGCTTCTCCAATGACTGAATAGATTTCTTGTCCTTGTGCTATCATTTTTATTACTGTGGGGTTTTCAATAATCAGAATTTTATCCTTTAGTTCTATAGTTACTTTAACAGCATCAAGCTGTTCTGTTTTTAACCCTAACATTCTTTCAAGATTTTTAAACTGACTAGGTTTCGGTTTCACAAGAATATATTATAAAACAAACTTAATAATTTGCTGTTTGATTTTTAAAGCATAATGGAGTATTCTATTAAGATTTTAGGCGGAGGAAAAGAGGTAGGTAGGGCAGCTATTGAGGTTACTACTTCATCAGAGAGTATTATCCTTGATTACGGGGTTAACTTTGATGCTAATGATAATCCTAATTTACCATTACAAGAAGTTCCAAGTAGGGTTAAAGGTTTTATAGTCTCACATTCCCATCTGGACCACGTTGGTGCTTTACCACTTTATCAGATTTCTGGTAATTTTCCTATATTTGGTACAAGGCTTACTAGATTAATTACCGAATTGATGTTGAAGGACTTTCTAAAACTTTCAGGGGCTAAAGTACCCTTTGAGTGGACTGAAGTTAGAAAAGTGATGGATAATTTTAGGTCTGTAAAATATCATGAAGAGTTTGAAGTTGGTACTTTTAAGACTGAGTTAGGTGATGCTGGTCATATCCCAGGTAGTTCTATGATAAAAATAAAGACTGAAAAAGGTAATATTGTCTATACTGGAGATACAAATGTAATTAATACTCATTTAGTAAAGCCAGCTGAACTCGAATTTTTGCGTGATGCAAACGTTCTAATTATAGAAAGTACTTATGGTAGATTTAATCATCCAGAGAGGAAAGTCGTTGAGGATGAATTCTTTGAAAGTGTTAAAGAGGTTGTTGAGGGAGGAGGGACTGTTTTAGTTCCAGCGTTTAGTTTGTCTAGGAGTCAAGAAATTCTCTCAGTTCTTTCAAGTAAGAATTTTGATTACCCAGTATATTATGATGGAATGGTTAAGGAGATTACTGAATTAATGATTCAAAATCCAGAGTTCATTAATGATTATGAATCCTTAAAGAAGGCTTACAACTATTTTAAGTACGTTAATGGGTGGAATGATAGAAATAAGGCTACTAGGAATGAAGGTGTTATTGTGAGTAGTGCTGGAATGCTAAAGGGAGGGCCCGCTGTTTACTATTTTAAGAAGATTGCTGATAATCCCAAGAACGCTGTGTTTTTAGTTAGTTATCAAGCCGAAAATACCCCGGGTAGGAGACTTTTAGAAACTGGTAAGTTTGATGAGTATTCGCCTATGTTAAAGGCTAGGTTCCAAATTTTTGATTTCTCAAGTCATGCTGGTAAGAACCAGTTGAAAGATATGATTAAGTCTGCTAAGAATTTGGAAAAAGTAATACTGGTTCACGGTTCACCAGACAGTTCTTCTGTTCTTGCTGAAGAATTAAAGAGAGAACTAGGAGTTGAAGTTATAGTTGCTGAAAACGGACAAGAGATAAAGGTGTTCTGATTGATTTTGCTTTTTATCCATGCATCTGACTTTTCTTTCTCTGTTAGAGATAAAGCGATTAAAAATCCTGAAGAACCTAAATTACAGAGCTTAAAAAAGGAAAATGTTTTGGTAGTATTCACAACTGTAGAAAAGGGGGATGATGAGGAGATTGTAAAAAAGGCTGTTGACGAGATTTTAGAGGTATATAGTAAAGTTAAAGCTTCTTCAGTAGTTATATATCCTTATGCTCATCTTTCTGATAATCTTGAATCACCGTCAATAGCTATTCCTATTTTACAAAAGCTTGAAGAAGGTGTAAAAGAGAAAAACATAGAAGTATATAGAACTCCTTTCGGATGGTATAAGCAGTTTATGATAAACTGTTATGGTCATCCATTAAGTGAGTTAAGTAAAAGGGTAAGACATGAGATTGAGTACGAAAAAAGTGATGAACTCTCTATCTGTGAAAAATTTGGCTTCCCAAATTCACCTTATGCATACTTTTTACGTAATGCTGTACTTGAGTATGTAAAGTGGTTAAGTAAGGCTACTTCTATAACTGAAGATGAAGATGTGGAAGAAGGAGAAATTAGTATAAAATATTTAGAACCGCATGGTAGAAGATTGCCATGTATTAATGAGTCTCCTCACATAAAAGTTAAGGTAAAAGGTAAGATTGACATAGTTTCACAATTTTCGGATTCAAAAAATAGTTATAAGATAGTTGAAGAAAAAGAAGAATATAGTGAGGTAGATGTCAATTTATTAACTTATTATTACTTACTTTCTGCACAGAAAGAATCTCCTCCTACACTTCCTATTTGGTTATCTCCAATACAAGTTAGAATTTTACCAGTTAAGCAAGATTTTGTAAAAAGCGCAATTGAGATTGCAAGTAAAATTAATGGAAGAGTTGATGTAGACGATTTGCCGGATGGATTAGGTGCTAAAATTGCTAGAGCTGGTAAAGATTGGATACCCTATGTTGTAATTCTAGGCGAGAGAGAAATTAAGACTCTTTCTTTGACAGTAAAAGTTAGGAAAAGGAATGAGCAAAGAAGTTATACTATTGAGGAACTTAATGAGGAACTTAACAGAGAAGACCCTCTAAAAATGAAGAGTAATTTCCCCTTACTGCTATCTCAGAGGAGCAAAAAGTATATTGTAAGTAAATAGTGAGATTTTCAGTTATTCTACAGTAACTGTTTTAGCTAAGTTTCTTGGTTTATCTGGGTCATATCCTTTAGTTACTGCAGCATAATATGCTATTAATTGGATTACTGGGGCTATAGATAATACTGGGATCTCGGACTGAAGCTCTATTTCAACATCAGCATCTTTCATCTTTTTATTCACGCTTACTGCATAAATTCTAGCCCCTCTAGCCTTCATTTCCATTAAATTATTTTGTAAGAGTTCTGTTAATTCACCATCATTTATTATAACTACTGGGAATCCTTTTTCTACTAGAGATATTGGCCCATGCTTACTTTCACCAGCAGGATATGCTTCGGCATGTACATAAGCTATTTCTTTTATTTTTAATGCACCTTCCATTGCTAGTGGTAGTGAGAGTCCTCTACCCAAGTAGTATATATTACTTTTCTTAGCTAATTCTTCTCCAATTTTCTTTGTTAATCCTTCTACTTGTGATATTGTATCTCTCACTATATCTGGAGCTTTTTCCATTTTCTTTAGATTCTCCTTCTTTAAAACGGATAGGATGAAGAGAATTGAAGCTAATTGTGTTGTAAAAGTTTTTGTTGCGGCTACACCAATTTCTGGTCCTGCCCTCATGTAGATTTTATAATCGCTTTCTCTAGCTATAGCACTTTCTATAACGTTAGTTAGAGAGATAATTTTAGCACCACTATTTCGCATCATTCTTATCCCTTGAAGTACATCTATTGTTTCACCGCTTTGACTTATCGCAAAAACTAAGTCCCCTTTTTTACTCCTCACATTATAGTACTCAGAAGCTATTACGGGTAGAGAGTTTATACCAAGTCTGTTAAGTTCTATTGAAAAGTAAAGACCAGCATGATAACTTGTTCCAGCTCCTATAACTATAACTCTCTCAGCATTTTTTATTTCTTCTATAACTTTCTCTACTAAGTCTATGTCACTCATTAGGCTGTCTATTGTCTCTTTTACTGCCCTTGGTGATTCATGAATTTCCTTAATCATAAAATGAGGATATCCTTCTTTACTAGCAGTTTCTATATCCCAATCTACACTTCTTATCCTTTCTTTTATATTGATGACATTACCGTCTTTATCTTCTAAATAAACAGTTTCTGGTGTTATAAAACCTAACTCGTCATCTCTGATAACTAGTATTCTTTTAGTATAAGGTAAGAAAGCTGGAATATCGCTTGCAATAAAATTTTGCCCTTCACCTAATCCTATTATTAATGGATTATCTTTTTTAGCAAAGAATATTCTTCTTTCACCGTTTATAACAGCCAAGACTGCATAGCTACCTTCAAGGCTTTTTATCGCTGACTTAAAAGCTTGAAAAGGATCCATTCCTCGTTTCATAAATTCCTCAATTAAATGGGGGATGACTTCAGTATCAGTTTCACTCTTGAATTTATGACCTAAACTCTCAAGTTCCTCTCTTAATTCTTTATAATTCTTTATAGTCCCATTATGTACTACAGCTATATTACCATTACAGTCAGTGTGAGGATGAGCGTTATAATCAGTAGGAGGACCATGAGTAGCCCATCTAGTATGGCCTAAGAACACATATCCTTCCATTTCCTCAATCTTCTTCTGAAGAACAACCTCTTCTACTTTTCCTTTTGCCTTTCTAATTTCTAAACCATTAGAGCTTATTGAGGCAACACCAACACTATCATAACCTCTATATTCAAGTCTTTTCAAAGCTGAAACTGTCATTTCAGCAAGTTTTTTACTTTCCCTTAGTGATACTATACCAATTATTCCGCACACAAGAGACATATTATATTTGCATAAAAATTAACTTTTTCCTAAGTATTTCTTTGACAACAAACTCCTCAAAAACATATCACGTCCTCCTTATTACTTGAACTCCTAAAAAAGATGGTGTAGCATTAATTACTTTTCCTCCCATAGCAGTTAATAATAGTTCAGCTCTTTCATCTTTCGTACATACTACAGCACCACCAGCTCCTCCACCACTGATTTTACAGCCTTTTACATTAGCCATTCTTGTTGTAGATATAAATTCATCTATTTGCGGTACTGTTATCCCAAGGGAAAAGAGTAAGCCATGATTAATATACATTAATTCTCCTATACTATCCTCATCGTTATCTTGTAATGCTTTTTTAGCTTCTATTGTAATCTCGGCTATTGTATCTAGAATTGAATCAAATAATTCTCTTTTCTTTTCTTTTATTTGCTTTACTCTCTTAAGCATCTCAGCTGTTGTCGTCACTCTCCTAAAGTAGCCAGCAGAAAATGACAAGTTGCTTGAGAGTTTTTCAAACTTGTCTTTCTCTATATATATAAATCCACCAAAAGTTTCTGTGTATGTATCCATTCTACTACCTAATCCTTGGACTTTTAACTCAATTGAGTGAGAGATCTTGGCAATTTCTTCTTTGCTAAGTTCTATTCCTAGATATGAAGAATAACCGGCAACTGTTCCTACTACTACACCCGCACTTGTGCCTAAGCCTACTGATGGTTCTACTGGAGACTCAATTTCAATTTCTACTGGTTTCTTTGCTTCAAAATAGTTTATTCCCTCTATTATGTACGATAATACTCGTTTTATATTCTCGTTTTCAATTTTAAATTCATCTATATTGACTCTCACTCCTTTTATCTGCAAATTATCGGATTTAATATAAAATTTATCACTTTCTTTAAAGCGTAAAGTAAGAAATTCTGAAATTGTGTATGCTATAGCTGGTCTTTCATAAACTACTGCATGTTCTCCAAAAAGAGTTAGCTTTAACGGAACTTTTACCTCTATCACATTAATAGGAGTAAAGTTGCAAATTATATGTGCAAGCTATCATTTTAGCGGGAGGAAAAGGAGAAGGTTTACTTCCTTACACTGAAAAATATCAAAAGGAGACGATAAGTATTCTGGGTAATTTAATAATTTCTTATAGTATTAAGGGCTTAAAGAAGGCGGGAATTAATGATTTTATTATTGTTACATCTGAGAAAGGGAAAAGTAAAATAGAGGAAGAAATAGAGAAGTTGAACGTATCTTTTGAAATTATAATACAGAAAAGAGAGGGAATTAACGGTGCTATTAAAGATGGTCTTGAAAGAGCTTCTGGCAGTAATGTAGTTTTGGCTTTTGGTGATATAGTAGCTCCAGAAGATTTTTACGTTAGTCTAGTAAATACTCATTTAACTACTGGAGCTGATTATGTAATTCCTTTAGTTCCAGTAAGTGAAGGGGTAAACACTTACGGATTAGCAAAAATTGAGAAAGATAAGATAGAGATTGTAAAAACTGGTTCTACTTTAGCCTTAGCTGGAGCTTATATTATCAGAAATGAAATGTTTGATGATTTTCTTGAATACTTAAATACTAGAAAGGAAATGCTAAAATACTTCGTTTGGAGTGAAAAGTGGATTGATATTGGTTATCCTGAGGATTTAATAAATGCTATTGAAATGCTATTAGATGAAAAGAAGAGCATAATCTCTGAGAAGGCTGAAATCTCTAAAACAGCCATAATTGGTAAAGGAGTTATAATTGATGATTACGCTGTAATCGATGATTACGCTGTAATTAAAGGTCCAGCTTATATTGGAAAAGAAGTATTTGTTGGTAATTTTTCCTTGATAAGAGATGCTACTTCTATAGAAAGAGGTGCTAAAATAGGTGCTTACTGCGAATTAACGCACACATTAGTTGAACCAGAAGCTGAAATAGGTTCAAAGTCATACTTAAGTTATACTGTTGTAGGAGAAAAAGCAAAAATAGGAGCAAGCGTTATTTCCTCAAGTTTTCCAGCAAGAGTAGTTAGGGGCAAGGTAAATAAGTTAGGAGCACTTATTTCTCCAGAAGCTGAGATAAGGCACGGAGAAATTTTAAAACCTGGAACTAAAATTTGATATCTTTAGATTGGTAAGCAAAACACCGAAAAGTACTAGAAATGATCCTATCATCTCTATTAATGTAGGCATATCACCTAAGATTATATAAGAGAAAAAGTAAGAAAGTGCTGGAACTAATAAAGATATGCTACTTGCTTTAAAAGCACCCAAGTTTTTCACTGACGAAAACCAGAATATGAAACCTAAGGCTTGTGCTGTTATACCTATAATTATAGCTACTACTATTCCTTCTAAAGATACTTTAAAATAGAACTGAAATGGAATAAGTGGTACTAGTACGGGAACTGATGAGAGAGCAAAAAATGAGTTAAGTCTTATTACATCTTCATTAATTAGATATTTTCTGTAATAAATAGTTCCTACTGCCCATGTTATACCTCCTAATAAGGAAATTAAAGCACCAATATTTACTTCTAAATTACCGGAAGCTATAATCGCCCCAGAAATTGCTATAATAATACCAAATATCTTTAAAATCCCTATTTTTTCTTTGAAAATAAAATAACTAAATATCGCAACGAAAACTGGTTGAGTATAAATTAATGTTGCAGATAATGCTGGATTAGGTGAGAGAAGAACACCTAAATTAAGCAATATCATAAATATCGCAACGTTTAATAGGCTACCAATAAATTCCTTTAAGCCATATATTATACCTTTTCCATAAATTAGTAGAATAAGACCTCCAACTAAGAGCCTAATTATTGCTAAAATTATTGGCGACATATATTGAAGAGCAATTTTAATTAGAGGGTAAGCTGAACTCCAGACTAACACTACACCAAGTATTGGCAAATATTGCCGCGTTGTCAACAGTTTTCAATAAGTTGTAAAGTTTATATTATTTAACATTATTTATCATCCCTAGTCCTTTTAACGCTATTAAATAGACTGATGCAGTATGCCTATCAAAACCCCTCACCCTCATAATCGTCTCATGTTCCTCAGAACTAGTAGTACCCTTAGGATTAACTAGGATTACATTGAAACCCAACCTTAATGCCTTAATAAAACCGTGTAGCATTTATAGGAAAATCCTTGCAGTTTAAGGGAACCTTAAAAACTTTTTAAAAATTAGCCAAACAAAATATCGGATGAATACAAACTCATTACTCCAAGAGTATTACAAGGCACTCCGAGAAGCATTACAACAAATCTTCACAGCCTTGACTAGCGTGAGAAAAGACACACTAACAAGACTAGTGCTAGGAGGAGTTATGGGTGGAACAGCAACAGAAATAGCACAAGCAGTAGACATGGACTACGAGACAGTACTAAAAAACCTTGACAAATTGGCAAACATAAACTTGATCAAAATAGTAAAAGAAATAGTAAAAGACCACCCAGTACAACTAATAATAGACGACACACACAACCACAAAGCAAGAGCACTACCAGTATCAAGAAACGGAACACAAGCCTTTTACTGCAGAGAACACAAAAGATACGAACCAGCAATACAACTCCTAATAATAGCAATAAAAGACCTATACACAAACGAAACCTACATTATAACAATAATACCATACATACCACAAAAAGTTGCCGAAATACTCAAGGAAAGGGGAGAAAAAGCAGAATACAAAACAAAAATCCAACTATACCTAGAAACACTACCAACAATCCTAAACGAGTACAACGTTACCACCATCTCATTCGACTCATGGTACGTAAACTCAAAAACCCTACTACCTAACACTATCGGGGAACTCAAGGCAAACTCACGTGTTGTCGAGGGTGACAGACACGTGCCAGTTGCCGAGTTCCCCGAAGGGGAATACCTAGTAGAATACCTAGGTACCCCCATAAAACTACTCGTAATAGACAATTATAAAGACATGGGAAAAAGATACTTCTTCTCAACCAACACGAAAGACACACCAGAAGACATAATAACAACATGGGAAAACCGTTGGGATATTGAAGTAGTAATTAGGGAGCTAAAGGCTCTAGGCTTGGAGAAGAGCTCTTTCCTCACATGGATTAGGAACAAGGGTTTCATAACCTTGAAAGCCCTCTCCCTCCTCTTAGTCCTCTCATTTAAGTATTCTCTTGGCTTAAGGTTAGGAGCCAAGAGGATATCAAGGATGATAAAAAGTATTTATCAGTCTTTGGGTGGGATTAAGAAACTGTTTAAGAGAAGGAAAAAGACGTAAAATGCTAACCGTGAATAAGCATCTGCTTCTTAGCAAATTTACTAATCATCCTATTCGCACTCTTGTTTTTAATAAAACCTCTACTCCTCTTTATAACGAACAAGTCCTCAAACACTACATACTCAACACCAATTTTTACAAGGAACTTCAGTGACTGAGATAGAGCACTTAACCTTAATTCTCTAGCCCTCTCCTTAGGATAACCAGCCTAGTTACCTCTGAGTATCGATAAGCCCTGGTCGTAATAACCCTATCTTCCTTGTCGATTACGACTACATTAAGCCTATCACTGTTTAAATCAAAACCAGTAACAAGATCATAACCAGTTGGTTTGGGGGATGAAAAGTGTTTAAGGTAGAGCCAGAGAGGGGCTTGAAAACGAATCTTTACGCCTTCCTTAAAACTTATTACAACATCATAACCCTCCTCCTTCCTTTCCGATAATTCTTCCAACTCTCTGAGCAAGTATTTTCTATCAAAGTATCCTCTACCAACAATTCACTTACTCCATGGATCCTTGACCTTAACTAGGACGTGGTCATCCATAACGCGGAACTTCACGTTTCTATTCCCCTTATCAGCCTTGTTACCCCTACTTGCAAACCAGAACTTCTTAACCTTAGCGTGAATTATTTCTTTCTTCCCCGTCTCCCTATCCAATAACCCTTCAACGATAGTCTTTGCATGCGTTACTGCAGTCTCTAGGTAAATGTAGTTTGGTAGAATGTTGTAAAGGGATCAGTTAGCTTCTTCGCATCTCTTCCCTCAAATAATGGCTTTATATCAGTCTTCATTACTTGTGAGTAAGATCTAGCAATCCAAGTAACTCCTGATATATCATCAAATTCGACCTTACCGTTTACTGTTACGAATTGGAAGTGTTATAGGGCTTCTTTCGATCCTATCAGTTTATTCGTCATCTGGTAGGATGACAATTATGAACACCTCTTTATCTAACATTCCTTTAATCTTATCGTGCACTGCCTTTGGCACGTATATTGCGTATTTTGGGTCTCCGTATTTATCATGTCCCATTGAGGATATCCTAGATCTGAATGTTACTTGAACCATGAATAATTATTTACGGAAAAGTTTTTAAGCTTTTACGTTTAAAAATTAATCAGAGAGTACCACTATGAGTTCTATGAGCAGTTGCGATGAAGAGGAAGGTACTCTCTGAAGCTCCCCGTGTCCTCGAGGGGGGTTAATTCCGTAGACAGCACGGGGAGAGAGATAAGGGGTATGAGGACGAGGGTTGATATCAAATATTATAAAACCCTATGAAAGTCCGACCCCTCATTGCGAAACCTATATTACTTGCATATTATTTAAAAACTACTAATGTGGTATACTGGAACTGGCGATAAGGGAAAGACTAAGGTACCTTCAGTTGGTGAGGTTTGGAAGGATAGTGAAATTGTTAAAGCTTTAGGAGATTTAGATGAGTTAAATTCAGTTTTGGGAGTCGTATCGTCTCTTTACCCGGAGCTTTCAGAAGTTATTCAAAAACTTCAGAATGATATCTTTTCTATCTCATCAGAAATTGCTGGATTCGACATGAATTTTTCTGATGAAAAAGTTAAGGGAATTGAAGAACTCATAACAAATTATAGTAAAGAATTGGAACCACTAAGAAACTTTGTTCTACCAGGTGGACATATTGCCTCATCCTTTCTTCATTTAGCTAGAGCAGTGTGCAGAAGAGCTGAAAGAAGTGTTGTGACTTTACTAAAGGAAAGTAAGGCAAAAGAAGTTCATGCAAAATACTTAAATAGGTTATCGTCTTTACTTTTTGTCTTAGCTTTAGTTGTAAATAAAAGAACGAATAATCCTAACGTTATCTGGAGGGGAAAGGATTAGATTTTTATTCCTATACCTCTCTTTAATGCTTCCTCATATGCTATATATGCGGTTATATTATCTTGAGCTGCAATACCTACGGTCTTAAAGATTGAGGGTCTTTGAATTTTTATATTTTTGTTTATAATTTCTCCTATTTCATAAACTTGAGGCATTATTCCTTTTCTCTTAGGCTCAATAAAATCTCCAGTTTCATTGGATACAGCTTCTAACGAATCTACAAAATACGTTTTTGATTTCATTATGGTATCATCATCAATTTCTCTAGCAGTTGGGGTATGAGCACCTATACTAGAAACATGAAAATCGTTAGACAAGAGTTTACCTAAAACTACCGGCTTGTCCGAAGAAGTTGTGGCATAAATTACTTGTGATTCCTTCAAAAGTTTCTCTAACTCTACAGCTTCTCCACCGTATTCTTTTGCTAACTCATAATGGCTTTTTCTTGCAGAGATTAAAACCCTAGAAACTGAAAAGAATTTGAGAGTGATTTTTAAATGATATTTAGCCTCCATTCCAGCTCCAATAATTCCAAGAGTATCTATATGTCTTGACCTTAACGCTAATTCTGTTGATAAAACACTTGCAGAAGCAGTTCTTATTGCTGTTAAAATTGATCCTTCTAAAATAGCCAATGTTTCTCCGGTATCTGGAGACATCAGTATAACAACTCCTTGTACTGAGGGTAAACCCTTTTCCTTGTTTTTAGGTATAACGTTCACAATCTTTGTAGAGAATGAAAAATCTGTAAAAGAAGGCATTATTCCCCACCAATTACCTTTTATCGTTATCACTTGTCTTTGAGGCTGAATAACTTTTCCAGAGGAGAAAAGGGAAAAAGCTTCTCTTACAGCATTTACAGCTATCTCTGGCTTTAATACCTCTTCTAAATCCTTCCCTGTTAAAATAATCATTGTATTAAAATATGAATTAACTCTGTTAAAGATTTTGCCATTACCTTTTTGTAAAATAAAATAATATAGGAGTTGAAAGAACAATAATGCATGAAAACTTATATAGTAGAAGAGAGGATAAACAGTCATCTTAATTTTATCGAATCAATAACTAAAAATTCAGAATTTATACTTTCCTATATCCCTTACCAGGTTGAAAGAGGGAAAAATGAGGTAACATTACGCTTTACCAGATACCTTCTATTCTCATTAAAAGATAAGTTTAGAATGGAAGGAATTGTAAACCTTAAAGGAATGAGTACTATTATTTTAAAATCTGAAAAAGGAAATAAATTCGAAATTTTTATCTCAGAAAAAGAAGATAAAGAGGGAAAAATAAACGTTAATGTAGCAATTAAATATGAGGGAGAGAAAGAGTGGATAGTCTCAAAATATTTACATGAAATAGCAGAAAGTTTAATTGACGGAATAAAAAAAGAGAGTGAAAAAGCTTATGAAATCACAACAACAGCAAATTTTTCTCAAAATTTATCAAAATTAAGTTTTATTACAAAACTTTTAATGAAATCAAGGTTAATTAAAGCTGACGAGCTAGATATAGCTAAAGGACAAATAGTACCTATTATCACAGATTTAATTCAACAATACTTGAGGTATCAACTAATATATATTTCTGGAGTATCAACTTATGAAAGCTTTAGATTATTATTCGTTAACGGTGAGTTAAAAGGTACTTATGTAAACATTGAAGGGCAAGAGGGATTTAAAGAAGAAGATTTAAATAAAATTTCTGGTCATTTTAAGATAAACATATATGTTGCACTAGAACCAAAAGCAATTCTAGAGGGAACAGAAAATGAGAGTTCATGAACCAAATATAATATTTGAAGATGATAAACACAAATTTATTTGGTTAGGTTTAGATGAAAGTGAAAATGAAAAAGGCATACTAACTAATCAATATTTAATTGTTCATGAAGGTAAGGGATATCTTCTTGATCCTGGTGGATATTTTGTCTTTGAAAGAGTATACCAAAATGTCACAAGATTTGTGAAACCAGAAAATATAGTAACAATACTATATAGTCATCAAGATCCTGATGTAATTGGAAGTTTAAATCTTTGGGTTGACTTAGCACCAAATGCTACTTTCTATGTATCTGCATTGTGGGAAAGATTCTTACCACATTTAGGTGCTGAATTAAAAGGAAGAATAGTTGATATACCAGATGAGGGCATGAGTATAGATTTTATAAGAGCTATACCAGCTCATTTTATGCATTCACCGGGTAATTTCCATTATTATGATACTTATGCAAAAATATATTTCTCTGGAGATTTAGGTGCTGCAATATTTAAAGACAAGTGGTATTTATTTGTAGAAGATTTTGAGTCTCACATTAAATTAATGGAACCATTCCATAGAAGATATATAGCATCAAAAAAGGCTATAGATATTTGGTTAAAGAAAATTGAAGGACTTGAGATAAATGTTATAGCCCCACAACATGGTGCTATATTTGAAGGAGAAAACGCTAAGAAGTTCATTCAATGGTTAAGAAATTTAGATAAGGTTGGGTTAGATTTAATGGAATAACCACTCTTCTTTTTCATATTTTTCCTATTTTTATAAGAATTACTACACCAATCACAATAAATGCTACTATTATGCCTAGTATAATATAACCACCATAATTAACTGACTGAGACAAAGTGTATTCTGAACTTAACGAAATACTGACCGAATATCCGTTTGCACTGCCATTTAAAAAGTATAGTATATTATTTACGAAATATGCCGTAGAAGGTATTTTGGTAGTATTGATTATAAAATAACCTTTGTATACCGTAGCATTTTGATTATGATATTCAGTATATCCACTAAAGGTGAAATTTTCACCGTTAAAAACAATACCATTTATCGGTAGAACTTTCAAATTCAAGATAGGATAAACGTAAGTATTATTTAAGATAATACTACCATTATTTAAATTAGTTATAATTAAAGTAAAATTGACAAAATTATTGTTTAAGGAATTTATGATAAACGTGTAGTTATACAAACTGATTTGATTTTCATGAATTATTTCAACTTGATATATTAAAACCTCATTTGATGTAATTGGAAATGCTGAAGCTAATAGAAGGATTAAAATTAAGGCTAACTCTTTAGTCATCAATTTTATTTAGGTTTAATCCTAAAAGAGTTTAATGGAAGAATATTGGCTTAAGATATTTGAATCTGACCTTTACATTAATGAAATGCTAAAAATATGGGAAGAGGGGGAGAAGTGGGCTAATTGGATTAATGAGGTCATAAAGAAATATGGTATAAAAGGTAGGAGAGTACTCGACGTACCATGTGGTATCGGTAGAGTTTCCTACTTTCTTAATAAACTAGGTTATAGTATTACCGGAGTAGATATTTCAGAAAAAATGATAAAAAAAGCTAAAGAAAATGTAAAAGAAGGAGAATTTGTAAGGGGTGACATGCGCAAATTAAGCGAAGTAATAAAGGAGAAATACGATGTTGTTATTAACATTTTTAATAGTCTTGGTTATTATGAAGAAGAAGATGATTTAAAAATTTTGAGAGAATTAAGGGAAGTTACCTCTCAAGAAGGAATAGTAATTGTTAACCTTGAAAATAGAGATTTTGTGATATATAACAAGCCTGAGATCCTTCATTCCTTTGTACCACCCTACTTAATAATTGATCAAAACAAGTTTGATCCATTTACTTCAAGACTACATGTACTAAGAACGTATATAAAAGATGGAAAAGAGGTCGAAAAAATAGAGTTCTCTCAAAGATATTATAGTCTCCACGAAATAGTAAGCTTAATGAAGAAGGCAGGGTTTAAAATAATCGATGTTTTTAGCGGTTATTCGTGGGAAAAATTCGAAATAAACGATCCGCAAATGACACTCTTAGCTAAGCCTAGCTAAGTAAATTTCATCCTTATTTCTACTTATTTTAACTTTTAATGAGATACCCTTAGGAACATCACTAACACCAACTACTGTAATAACTCTTCCTCTAGCAGTTATTATGACCTCATTCTTCATCCAACCATCCAGCACAACTTCTCCTACTACTTTCTCACCAACATCCATTACTGGGCCTAGCCTAACATCTGGAAATACCTTGAACTGAGAAGGAGAGAGAAAGAGATTGACATCTAACATTTCACCAATTTTTGATAAAAATTCTTTGAACTCTTTCCAACCAACCTCTTTACCAACCTTTCTTCCTCTAGGATGGGCAACATATTTTTGAATTCCGAAAGATAGTCCTTTCTCTTTTCCAAACTTCACAAGATTAATTATATCTTCATCATTCATTCCTTTAATCCACACTGGAGTTAACATAATCTTTAACCCTTCATTTAATGCTAGATCTATCATTTTCAATATTTTAGAAACATTATAACCTTTATGACCACTAAGATATTTAGCCTTATTCTCATCTAAGGAATCTAACGAAAGATTAATCCTATCTAGTCCAGCATTAGCTAGTCCTTTTATTAGTCTCTCATTTAATGGTAAACCGTGAGTTTCAATTGCTACCTCAAATACTTTCCTATTTTCCTTTATTCCTTTTACAATTTTCACAATATCTGGATGTAATATAGGTTCACCCACACCATCAATTAAAATTGATACTTGATGAATTTTTCTATCAACAACATAATTAACCCAATTAATTAAATGGTCAGCATCTACAATATACTCAGTCACTCTCGATCTAGAATTAGGACCAGCATCTACTGAACAAAATATACAAGACATTGGGCAATTGCTAAATGGACGAACTTGAAGAACGTTAGTACCACGGTCAATTATGCCAAAAGCTATATGCCCAATAAGAGGAATTGGTTCTTTAACTCTCTCTAATTTCACAAAATAAAAATACGGATTCGAAAAAATTTATTTTTCGTTTAGTTCAATAAGTTTTAGCTTTCCTTTATACTTAGGATCTACATTGTTATATATTACTTCTCCATTTTTAAATATAATCTTAAAGGATTTATCTTTAATAATAACTGTAGCCTCTAATTCCTTATCTTTACTTTCCTCTTTTAGTCTCTGAATAAGATCATCTAACGATTCATATTCTTCTTCATAAATCTCTTCTTCCCTTAGAAGTTTTACAAATCCTGAATATGTTAATAAACGTGTAAGAAAATCATTGTAATCCTCTCCCTCAACTTTTTCTAACTTTCCATCTTTGAAAGTTAACGTGTATTCCTTTGAATCTAATTCTATTATAGCTATTATACTTTTTCCCTTACTATCATCACTCAATTTTTTAAATAATTCTTGTACTGTAAATGCTTCTTGCTTTTTCTCATAATAAGCAATTACTTTATCTCTGAAATTTTCTAGGAATTTCTTCATTGGTGATTTTGCTAAGAATTCAAGAGGACCTTGATATTCTCCTTTAACTGCTATAACTATTTCTTTTCTCCCTTCTAATACATTAACTGTAAACCTAAACATAGCTCTGGGAAAATCCATTACTCCTTCATGGACTATTTGGTTCGGATTTATAACTCTTCGCATTTTAAAATTAAAATTCATAAATACTTTAAATTTTGCTATATATTCGTTTTCATTTAAAATTCTTATCTCTTTTAAGAACATCCAAAATTGTGTAAGATTTAAAGGACTCGATATAAGTGTCATAAAATCCTGTTTTTTAACGTTAAGCTTGAACACTATCTCTTTTTCTATCATCAAAATATTAATAGCTATTTTTTCTATTAAAATTTTTTCATATTTTATTTCAAATTAAATAAACAATAGGCCTATCATTAAAGTAAAGATATTGCCCATTA
The DNA here is from genome assembly GCF_000011205.1 of Sulfurisphaera tokodaii str. 7. Lineage (NCBI taxonomy): Archaea > Thermoproteati > Thermoproteota > Thermoprotei > Sulfolobales > Sulfolobaceae > Sulfurisphaera > Sulfurisphaera tokodaii. Next base: position 2,173,671 of record NC_003106.2, on the reverse strand, counting down.
TGATGAAGTAAACAGAGAAATTATGTAAGTATAAAAATTGGAGTATAATTCTTTTCTGAGGAATAGACGCTAAGTAATATTTTAATATGTTTAAACTGTATAAACTCTGATATGAATCCCGACAAGAAAAAAAGGTCAAATCTAATTTATGGAGGTTACGAAAAAGCCCCTAATAGAGCATTTCTAAAAGCTATGGGTTTAACAGATGATGATATTGCAAAACCAATAGTTGGAGTTGCGGTAGCTTGGAATGAAGCAGGACCTTGTAATATTCATTTGCTTGGTCTCTCAAATATTGTTAAAGAAGGAGTAAGAAGTGGAGGAGGTACTCCTAGAGTTTTTACAGCCCCAGTGGTTATAGACGGAATTGCAATGGGAAGTGAAGGTATGAAATATTCCCTCGTAAGTAGGGAAATTGTTGCTAACACTGTAGAATTGGTAGTTAACGCACACGGATACGATGGTTTTGTTGCTTTAGCTGGCTGTGATAAAACTCCACCAGGCATGATGATGGCTATGGCTAGACTAAATATACCATCTATTATAATGTACGGGGGAACTACATTACCAGGTAATTTTAAGGGAAAACCAATAACAATACAAGATGTTTATGAAGCAGTTGGTGCTTATTCTAAAGGTAAGATAACAGCAGAAGATTTAAGATTAATGGAGGATAATGCGATCCCTGGACCAGGTACTTGTGGAGGATTATATACTGCGAATACTATGGGCTTAATGACTGAAGCATTAGGTCTAGCTTTACCCGGTAGTGCTTCTCCACCAGCAGTAGATTCAGCAAGAGTAAAGTATGCTTACGAAACTGGTAAAGCACTAATGAATTTAATTGAAATAGGACTAAAACCGAGGGATATACTTACTTTCGAAGCTTTTGAAAACGCAATAACAGTACTGATGGCTAGTGGAGGTTCAACAAATGCAGTTCTTCATTTATTAGCAATAGCTTATGAGGCTGGAGTAAAGCTTACACTAGACGATTTTGATAGGATTAGCCAGAGGACACCAGAAATAGTGAATATGAAACCTGGTGGAGAATATGCAATGTATGATTTACATAGGGTTGGAGGCGCGCCACTAATTATGAAAAAATTATTAGAAGCTGATTTACTTCATGGTGATGTAATAACTGTTACTGGTAAAACAGTAAAACAAAACTTAGAAGAATATAAGTTACCAAATGTTCCGCACGAACATATAGTAAGACCAATCTCAAACCCATTTAATCCTACTGGCGGAATAAGAATACTTAAAGGATCTTTAGCCCCTGAAGGTGCTGTAATTAAAGTCTCAGCTACTAAAGTTAGGTATCATAAGGGACCAGCTAGAGTTTTCAATTCAGAAGAAGAGGCTTTTAAAGCGGTTCTAGAAGAAAAAATCCAAGAAAATGACGTTGTAGTTATTAGATATGAGGGACCTAAAGGAGGTCCAGGAATGAGAGAAATGCTAGCAGTTACCAGTGCTATTGTAGGTCAAGGTTTGGGAGAAAAAGTAGCCTTAATAACTGATGGTAGATTCTCTGGAGCAACTAGAGGAATTATGGTAGGACACGTCGCACCAGAAGCTGCAGTAGGAGGACCTATTGCATTACTAAGAGATGGTGACACAATAATTATCGATGCAAACAATGGAAGATTGGATGTAGATCTACCACAAGAAGAGTTAAAGAAAAGAGCAGATGAATGGACGCCGCCACCACCTAAGTATAAAAGTGGTCTTCTAGCTCAATACGCTAGACTTGTATCGTCTTCGTCACTAGGAGCCGTTCTTTTAACTTAATTGTATTTTACTAAATTGTAAAGCTTATATTTTTAAAGTAAGCTTATATTTTTGAAATTCATAATATAGGTGATACTCATGAGGAGAACATTAAAAGCCGCAATATTAGGTGCTACTGGTTTAGTAGGAATCGAATACGTAAGAATGCTATCAAATCATCCTTATATTAAACCAGCATATTTAGCTGGAAAAGGTTCAGTGGGTAAACCGTATGGTGAGGTAGTAAGATGGCAAACAGTAGGACAAGTTCCTAAGGAAATAGCTGATATGGAAATAAAACCAACTGATCCTAAGTTAATGGATGATGTAGACATAATATTTTCTCCATTACCTCAAGGTGCTGCTGGCCCAGTAGAAGAACAATTTGCAAAAGAAGGATTCCCTGTGATTAGTAATTCACCAGATCATAGATTTGATCCTGATGTTCCCTTATTGGTTCCTGAACTAAATCCTCATACTATTAGCTTAATTGATGAGCAAAGAAAAAGAAGAGAATGGAAAGGATTTATAGTAACTACACCACTATGCACAGCCCAGGGTGCAGCAATACCATTAGGTGCTATATTTAAAGATTATAAGATGGATGGAGCATTTATAACTACTATTCAATCGCTATCTGGTGCCGGTTATCCAGGAATACCATCATTAGATGTAGTAGATAATATCTTGCCTTTAGGTGATGGATACGATGCCAAGACGATAAAAGAGATCTTCAGAATTTTAAGCGAAGTTAAGAGAAATGTAGATGAACCTAAATTAGAAGATGTAAGCTTAGCAGCAACAACTCATAGAATAGCTACTATACATGGTCATTATGAAGTACTATATGTATCGTTCAAAGAGGAAACTGCTGCTGAAAAAGTTAAGGAGACTTTAGAAAACTTTAGAGGGGAACCACAAGATCTAAAATTACCAACTGCACCTTCAAAGCCAATTATCGTTATGAATGAGGATACAAGACCTCAAGTCTATTTTGATAGATGGGCTGGGGATATTCCAGGAATGAGTGTAGTTGTAGGTAGATTAAAGCAAGTGAATAAGAGAATGATAAGGTTAGTATCATTAATTCATAACACGGTCAGAGGAGCCGCAGGAGGAGGTATATTAGCAGCTGAATTACTTGTCGAAAAAGGATATATTGAAAAGTAAATTTTTTATTTTTTACTCTCCTTTTTTTTACTGATGAACTCACCCTTTTACGAATTGATGAAGAAAGTGGCAGGGCTGATAATTTTTGGATTATATAAAAGTAGCTGAAAATTTAGGCTTTAGTAAAGACCTCATAGTGAATATATACAAAAAAATATCTGGCGGCTATTATATTTCTTTATACTACGCTAAATCCCCAATACTTTATGCTCTAGATCAATGGCCTAAAAAATATCTTGGAAAAAAATTCTTATTATGGTATAATTCTTCATTCGATTCCGAAATAGATAAAATAATAAGTTTATTTGTAACATTAGATGTGAAAATACTTCATAGAGTTGCTTCGATTTTAATTAAACAAGAAAATCAAGATAGAAAAGAGGAGGATGATATCAACGATGTATTTGAGGAAATGAAAAAAACAGCAGAAAAGTATGGATTTACATACTACCCACAAAGAATTGAAATTGTAGTGAAGAATTCATTAATAAACGAGTTAGTAAATGATATCTTCCACATCAGAGAAAGAGAGATAAAAAATGATTTGTATACTATACTTGGAGAAATAGCTTATGAAAGTGAATATCTGACTAAAATAAAAGAAGAAAAAAACTGGATTAGAGCTATTGATAGAAAAAATATTTTAAAGGCATTATACTTAGAAGGAAAATTAGAAGAATTTCTTAGCCAAGAAAAAATAAAAATAAGATACTTAATAGCATCAAGAACATTAATATTTGACAAATTGCTTCTAACTAAAGGAATTAAAGAAACGTTAAACGATATCAAAGATTTAAAAAATGAGGAACTGAAAAATGAAATAGAAAAATTAACAACAGAAATAAATAAACGAATAAGTTATTTTTAATTAAATTATCTAAAAAAGAAATTAATAAAATTTACTAAAAAAAATAATAAAATTTTTTATTCATAATAGAAGATCCTAAATTAATTAGAAATGTGTAACTAGTAATTTCCTATGAATTATAAAATTTATATTATTTAATATTCTTTATAATTTCAATTCTATCTAATACCAAAATTTTTTATTATTGTATAATGATCAGATGGCTCCACTATGAACTCTTAGAGTAATATAATAGGGAAAGAAGAATAGTTAATTAAGCTTACTGTTACTTCATAATTAGTCCCTAAGGTATCACAGTAAGAGGAATAAAGGATATAAAAATAAGAGAATTGTATCACATCTCATGAAATCATTTAAAAGATTAACTTTTCTTAGATAGAAATAACTTTTATCTCTCTAAGAATTAATCTCAATTAATTAGATATTATTTTTTCTTCATAACTTTAGAGTAGTTTTATTTAACTCTTAAGTTTTAAAGTGATGTTTTATTCTATATATTAAGAATTGCCAAACCTACTGCTAAAAATAATACATAACGATAATAAAAACACATATATTTTTCTCAACTTATTTTGTAGTGTGGATAGTGTATATTTACCACTTGCTGTAGATAACTCTTATCAACCTTTACCAGTAGAAAAGCAATTAGCGGTAACATTAGTAAAAGCAGCCCCTAAAAATGTAAAAATAAAGAAGGCCACCTTAATTGGATGGCCATTATTATTAGTTAAACATGAAAAAAGCGGTGGATATATAATTTTTGATGAAACTTTAAATATTGAAACTAAACTAGAATTCATAATCTTACAAGATTATAAAAGAATTTTAGATGGCCTAGAAAATAATAAAAATGATTCTGAAATTTTAGCAATTTTGAAGTCTTTTAGATGGAAAGATATTAAAGGAAAAGAAGAAGAAATTTTTAAAGGAGTTATTATTGATGATATTTCACCCATTCTTTCATATGGCAGCCCAGAATTACCCCTTAGAATATTAGATAAAATTTTAACCCAAGTAGATATAGATTCTATTATTACTGATATAAATCAGAGAGAATCTTTAATAAAGGAAAATATAAACAAAATAAACGATGTCGAGAGTAAAATAAATACTATATTAACAATAATTAAAGGAAAGAGAGCAGAAGAACGAAAGCAGATTGAAGACAAATATAATTCAATACTTCAAGAGAAGAATGAAGTACTTAAGAAAACTCTAGCAACAGCAAAGAAAAACTTGGAAAGTGAATTGCTTAATGAAGCTACTAAACTATATTCCAAAATGGCAGATATTGAAGTATTAATAGGAAAAGCAGAGTTAGATTATGAGACAAATCCGTCTTTTCAAAAGGATTTAGAAAACATTACAACTTTAAGGTCAAGATACCTTTCTGAAATACAGAGTAAACTTTCTGAAATAAAGAATAAATATAGAATCGAAATAAGAAATATGGTCCATGAAATAGAATCATTAACCGCACAAAAGCAAAAGGAATTAGAAAGTATAGACGTGAAAATAAGAGAATTAGATGAATTACAGAAAAATATATTAAATCAATTAGAAAATATTAAATCAATATGTAATAATGAGCTAGAAAGAATTAGAATGTTTACTAAAAGAGCTCCTTTCGATAAGGATTCTGTTGAAGTAATTTTACCATTTCTTCTAGTTGTTGATATAAACAGTAATACTTATATAATTCCGCCACAAATATATAACAATAATAAAAAATCTACTTTCTTCGGCTTCTTTAAGAGAGATCCTTCAGAAATATCAGATAACATGAAAATAAATCTAACATCATTTATGAATATTATAGCTAGTAAATATGTAACATTAGAAGATAACGTGAAAGATCCACACATAAAATCTCTAATAGAAAAAGGTTTAGAAGAATTATATGATGATGGATGGGGGATTAGACGAAGTATTAGCGAGTACTACGTTTAACACAATTCTTTTTAAAGCATTATTTCACATCTTTTATTTGTGGAAAAGCACAAACCAAAGCAAAAAGTACGCAAAAGAACATCAGAAAGTATTGTCACTTTAAAGAAAGAGTTGAAAGCTTTAACTTTTGAACCAATTTACGGAGAATCGCTAAAGGAGATAGTTGCAAAACTAACCACTAAGATTCAAGAAATAATTGAAAGTTATGGATATGAGGTAGAATTCCCTGAAAGAGCTAAAAAAGAAGTAGAAGGAGATGTTTACTATTTTATTTACCCACTAAAAATAAAGACAAAACATTCAACAAAAAAAGTTTACTTAGAAGTAGAATATTTAATTTATGATGAAAACGCTTGGATGGGAATTATAACAGATGTAAAATAAGTGTTAACTATCTTTTATTTCTATCTGTAATAACGAATAATGTAACCACAATGGCATTAATTACAATAGCTATAATAAATTCTATAATGAACGCGTCTCCATAATTCGGTAGGCTAACAGTAGTATTACTTTCAGTTGAGGTAATTGTTGGCCTAGTAATATTAGTAGAGTTTACGACTTCTACATTTTGTATATTTGCTGAGACTTTTGTTATATTCTCTATTTTAGAATTAATTAAAGTGGCATGATATATTTGAGTATTATAAGAATATATTACAGAGTTTATTGCAGTTAAATTTTCTATTATGGAATCGATTAATATTACAGTCTTATTTTCAATTACTGCTTTAGGTGCATAAATATGGTATGCATAATTTCCATTAAATTGCGGAACATAATTATATGGCAAAACTAAGAATGATAAGCCAGTGGATGTTGGCTCTATATTTAATGTATTATAATTCAAACTTGAATTAAAAGGCAATGGAATACCATTCGATGATATACCAACAAGATATACATTCCATACACCGGCTAATTCGTCTATAGTTAACCCAGAATTATCATAACTTCCCTCTGGGATTGTGAAATTACCTATCCACTCACCATTTTTGTAACTTAAACTTACTGAGTATGAAATCTCTAAATTGTCTAGCTGACTCATAAGATAATTAGGAACAAATATAGCGCTAAATATACCAAACTTTACTGGAGTCCCATTAGGATAATATATTTTAGCTTTTACAATTACACTGCTATTTTCAAAAGCCACAGAGCTTATTGATGCATTCAAAATCAATTTTTGACTACTAACATAAATTTGAGTATATCCGGCACCGTAAGTCACATAAGACCCATTACTGTATTCACCATATGCCTCAATAGTATAATATCCATCAGGCAATCTAGGTACAGATATTTGTGCAATATAATATGAAGCACCATTATAAAGGATAGAATTAATTTGTGTGCTGTAATAAACTTTTCCATCCTTAATAAATGAGACAGTTATGTTAGGCAATCCTAAACTTTCAACTAACACTTCAATCGTTATATTTTCTCCGCTATAAATAGAAGTAGGTTCTGTAAAGGAATTAGGAATGACTGCTGGTACAATATACATCCCTAGGACTATTTCATCCAGCCCTATGGTATTGTTAACAGATAAAACATAAACTCCTCCAAATTTACTACTCGTTAAGTTTATATAACCTTCTAATATTCCAGATTTAAATTTAATTGATATGCCTAACTGGGAAATATTAACAACTGGCAGATTATTTAAACGAGCACTACCAACTTGAGATAATGAACCATCTATTTGATTCTCCTTATAGACCAGTAAAGTAGTAGAGTTATATGAAGAGACTAAAGTACCATTAGGATAAGTTATCATAACTAATACTGGTATGCTAGTCGGTACAGGATAGATTGCAACTATCGGAAATATAAAAACTGCTTGATAACCTACAATAATATAGGTAAAACCGTAAGTATTATCGTAACTCGCGTAGATTTCATATACACCAGATTTATCTATGCTAATTTTCCCAACATAAGCAGAACCGTTATAAATAAGAGGAAATGAAAATACTACGGATGTCCCATTATACACATATGCAGTTATACTTGACGGGTATGATGAAGCTCCCTTAAGATAAGCTACTACTTGAATTTCCTGATTCAGTAAATATGTAGTATTTTGAACAGCTAATGATAATGAAATCAAAGGTTTCTTCAATAGGTTAACGAAGTAACCTGCATTAATATATCCTAATCCAGTGACAGGATTTAAACTTTCATTAGCTTCATATGGAGTATTATATCCTACATTAATTGGAACAATAGCTTTAGTTCCATTTAAAGCATAAATTAAAGGATTAATAAAACCAAGCCTTCCATGAACTTGAGTAGCTAAAGCTATAATTCCAGCCACTATAGGAGTAGCTAAAGAAGTTCCTCCAACAAGGTATGTAGTATTATAGTAATAAACTATAGGTACTCCAGAATATGGATTTGCATCAGCAACTATATCTGGGGTAATCCTATATCCTTTAAGCCCTTGATATGGAGGAGAAGGGAATATAGCACTATAACCACCAGTTGTAGAACCAAATATACTTTCTCCACTCCAGGCTGTTTGATAACTTTCATTACCAGATATATATAATGTTGAACCCCCTACAGATAAAACATACGGAATAGAAGAAGGTACTATTGTTGATCCTAAAGGACTTAAGAAGAAGTTATAACCATTACCCCCGGCATCTCCAGAAGCTGCAATAAAAGTTATTCCTTCAGCTTCTCCTAGCCAATATTCATAGATCATCGCTTGTAAATATGACATTGGTAACAAGCCTAATAAGAAATAAATTTCTGGAATACCCCAGCTTTGGGAAACAACACTTACTTCGTCTTGCTGATCAATATATGCTATAGCTTGAGGTATTGAAATTGCCGGATTAGCAACGTAAAGTATTATTCCAGCATCTGGTGCAGCAGCGTGAGCGTATTCAACATCTAAAGAAATTTCCAATGCCCAACCACTGGCAATACCATCATTAGGATTATATGGACCAATAGGTACTATCTTGAACAAAGGTGGATTAGGTAATCCATAAATAGAATCAAAATCTTGAAGTTGTTGATAAATATAAGGATCTCCCTCGAAATCAAGGATTCCAATGTTGACTCCGCTACCGTTTATTCCTCTATTTAATAAGTAAGTTATGTTGTAAGCTTTCTGAATCTCTATGGGAGTAACCATATTATAAGCTACTGCTTGAGTTATATTTACTAGGTTATTAGGCTTTGATAGAAATAATGACGTTAAATTAGTAGCTAAAACGATTCCTGGAAAAGAGGAAGAACCTTCACTTACAAAATAGTAAATCTTTTTGCCTAGGATAGTAGTTGTAACAAATTCGCCATTAAACAATTTTTCTATTACCCCAGCCTTAGCTTGAAAAGAAATAACATTTAATGTGACTTGTGGATTTATTCCATTATACTTTAGTATACTAACTATTTTATTTATTGTAGCATTAGGAATAAATAGAGAAATGAGTTGCGATTGATTTACAATTTTATGCTGCTGCACATAAATTTGAAGTAATCCTAGATTTTTAGGAGGCAAAACAATTGCTACATTAACTAGCTGATTGCTAGGTATTTGTGACGATACTTGCGGTTGAAGATAAATAGGAAGTGCTAGTGAGGATGAGATTATTAAAATTAAAAATAATAATGACCACATCAGTAGTAATACTCGATATTAACATTTTATAATTTTTCCACACAAGACCTTAGCATATTTATCAAAATTTTTGAAAAATACAAATAGGATTAATTTTATAGTATAATAAGGGGTTTTTTATTTAATTTAAAGTTGAGTAATATTTTATTTTAAGAGTGACTTGTTAAAGTAAGATATAAATAATCTATTTGACTACGTAAATCATAAATGTTATACAAAGAACCCGAGGATGGAGAAAAAATCAAATTCGATAAGGGAAAATGGATAGTACCAAATAAACCCGTGATTTTATATATAGAAGGAGATGGAATAGGTCCAGAGATAACTAACGCTGCAATAAAGGTGATTAATAAAGCTGTAGAAAGAGCTTATGGTAGCTCTAGAGAGATAAAATGGTTAGAAGTTTATGCTGGTGAAAAAGCTGAAAAATTAGTTAATGATAGATTTCCAAAAGAAACTCAAGAGATGTTACTTAAATATAGAGTAGTTCTTAAAGGTCCATTAGAAACTCCAATAGGAAAAGGATGGAAATCTGTTAATGTAGCTATTAGATTAATGCTTGACTTATACGCAAATATAAGACCAGTAAAATATATTGAGGGACTAGAAAGCCCCCTAAAACATCCCGAAAAAGTAGATATGATAATTTTTAGAGAAAATACTGATGATCTATATAGAGGAATAGAATATCCATTTAATAGTGAGGAGGCTAAAAAAATTAGAGACTTTCTAAGAAAAGAACTAAAAGTAGAAATAGAAGACGATACCGGAATAGGGATAAAGGTAATGAGTAAATATAAAACTCAAAGAATTACTAGGTTAGCAATACAGTATGCAATAGAACATAAAAGGAAAAAGGTTACTATTATGCATAAAGGTAATGTTATGAAATATACAGAAGGAGCTTTTAGAGAATGGGCATATGAAGTTGCTCTAAAAGAATATCGTGATTTTATAGTTACGGAAGAAGAAATAAACCAGGGTAAACCAGATCAAGGTAAAATAATTCTAAATGATAGAATTGCTGATAATATGTTCCAACAAATAATAATAAGACCAGAAGAATATGATATAATTTTAGCACCAAACGTAAACGGTGACTATATTTCTGATGCGGCCGGTGCATTAATCGGCAATATTGGAATGCTAGGAGGAGCTAATATTGGCGACGAGGGAGGAATGTTTGAAGCTATTCATGGTACAGCACCAAAGTATGCTGGCAAAAATGTAGCTAACCCAACAGGAATTATAAAAGCTGGAGAATTGATGCTAAGATGGATGGGATGGAATGAAGCTGCTGACTTAATAGAAAAAGCTATTAATATGGCAATAAGAGACAAGAAAGTTACACAGGATATTGCTAGGTTTATGGGAGTAAAAGCATTAGGTACCAAAGAGTACGCAGATGAACTAATAAAGATAATGGACACAATTTGACTCCCCAGTTTTACAGTAAATTTCATACGTTTCGGTCCTCTGACGTACCCTAATATAAAGATACAGACTCAGGTTTTCAAATGTTTTTATTTTTTATTTTTCTCATATACTAATTATATTATACAAACTCTGAGAGTTGATTCACATCCTATTTAAATATAAAACGACTGAAATTCACAGTCTCTCTAAAATATTATTATATAAAACGTACAAATTAGTATTTCCGAATGATTTGAATTAAAACACTTATAACTGAAAATATTTTTAAAGTGAACATAATTGGGAGATTAGGGTATATAATGTAAATGAAACGTATGAAATTTACTGTAAAACTGGGGAGTCAAACGTCAAGTAATTCTCATCGTGCAAAAGAATTTGGTAACACCATAAGAAATAATTGATAACTAAAATAACGTATGAAACAATTGAAATATTGTGTCAATTAGGGATACCTTGAAAGGTGGTAAAGGAGAAGTTATTAAGGATCCAAGGGTTTTCATAGATCCTTTAACTGTATTTAAAGACATACCCTTCAGAGAAGATATACTAAAAGAAGTCGCTGTTGCAGTTAGATATTTTGTGAAATCTGATGTTAAATTTTCTACGTTATTTTTAGGTCTTACTGGAACTGGTAAAACGTTTGTAGCCAGATATATGCTAAATGAGATAGAAGAGGTTAAACAAGAGGATTCTGATTATAGTAAAGTAAAACAAGCATATGTAAATTGTAGAGAGGTAGGTGGTACGCCTCAAGCTGTACTATCCGCTTTAACTGAGAGATTAACTACTGATGAAGTCCCAAAGCATGGCATAAACCTAGGAGAATATATAGAGAAGATTAAAGAAGAACTCAATGGAAAAAAAGCCTTAGTATACTTAGACGAAGTAGATACTCTTATAAAGAGACGTGGTGGTGATATTGTGCTTTATCAACTTTTAAGGGCTGATGCAGATATTTCGGTGATAATGATAAGCAATGATATAAATATAAGGGATTATATGGAACCAAGGGTTTTATCCTCTTTAGGACCTACTGTATTTTTTAAACCATATGATGCTGAGCAGCTTAAACATATATTGTCAATTTATGCAGAATACGGACTTTATAGGGGTACTTATGATGATAATATACTCTCATATATAGCTGCAATTTCAGCGAAAGAGCACGGGGATGCAAGAAAAGCAGTTAATTTATTATTTAGAGCAGCTCAATTGGCTTCTGGAGAAGGTTTTATTAGGAAAGATCATGTTGATAGAGCAATCATAGAATATGAACAAGAAAGACTAATTGAGGCCATTAAGGCTCTTCCATTCCATTATAAGTTAGCATTAATGGCAACTATGGATGCAGAGGATGTTGTAACTGCCCATAAAATTTATTCTGATTTATGTAATCAGTATAAACAAAAACCTCTTTCATATAGAAGATTTTCCGATATAATTTCTGAATTAGATATGTTTGGAATAATAAAAGTGAAGATTATTAATAAGGGTAGGGCTGGTGGTATAAGGAAATACATTGAAATTACTGATAAGGACAAGATTAGAAAGGCGTTAGAGGATACTATGAATTTAGGGTTTGAAGAACAATGGTAACATTGAGTTTATACTGTAAGTGTGATTAAGATGATATGGGAGAAAATTAAAGAGCTAGAAGAGAAGCAACAACAGCTTGAGTCTCAAATTCAAAAATTAGAAGAGAAATTAAAGAGTCTTCCAAATGGCCATCTAGAAATTAAAGAGATTAATGGAAGAAAATATTACTACTTACGCTATTGGGAAGAAGGTAGGCTTAAGAGTAAATATATAGGTAAAAATGCGAGTGAAATTGAAAGCAAATTAAAACAAGCTTTTGAATTAAGGAATCAATTATCTTTATTAAAGCAAGAAAAAGAGAAAATAGATCGAATTTTGAATAGAATTTATAAAATTATAGATGAAAATATTAATGGTTAAATTTATATATCTATAGAGAGGAAACAATCGTAGCTATGCTCATAGTAGATGAAACAATTTCTCAAGCACTGACATCATTAGCCACTGAAATAATCAGCGCAATTCCATCTATTATTCTTTTCCTGATAATCGTTTTTATTGGGTATGTGGTTGCTGAAATAGTAAGCACTGTTATTCACAGAATTTTAGTGAGATTATTTTCACATTCTACAATACAGATTAGTGCAGGCTTAGTTGCTGGTACTGTTAAGGCATTAATAATCCTTATTTCGCTATCAATTGGTTTGACAGTAGTTAGCCTTGGCCCAGCAAGTGTTTACGTTAGTGCAGTGGCTAGATATTTACCTTATTTAGCTGGTGCAATATTATTACTTACCTTAGGTATCACACTAGTAAATATTCTCATAGATTATATGGGAAGGCAAATGGTAGTTAATGACCCATTTATGTCAACTATATTTAACGTTTTAAAATTCGGTTTGTATGCAATAATAATAACGCTTGCAGCTACGCTAGCAATATTCTATTGGGTTCCTTTTATAAGCCCATATCTTTTCTATGATATCATAATAGGTTCTATAGTTCTTCTATTTAGCTTTACAATAATTGATAAAGCCATTGATAGTATATCTAAAAGTGATCCTAATGCTACCTATATAACAACTTATGGAAGATTTTTACTTTACACTATTTTCTTAGTTATTGCAATAGCCATAATTGTGCAACCATTTAGTTCAGTTCTCTCAATTCTTCAGACTTTAGCATGGGGATTAGCAATAGCATTTGCAATTTTATTAATCCCATTAATATATTCACTTATAAAGAGGATGGCAACAGAACTAAAATGAGGATGAGAACTCCCCAGACTGAAGTGTGAGGAGTCCTTTAAGTGCTGATATTTTTTATATTTTTATGTCTTTATGTTAAACTATGAAAAAGTTAACAGAAAAAGAGATAAGGGAAGAACTTAATAAAATGAAAGGCTGGAGTTTAAAGGGAAATGTAATAGAAAAGACTTTTTTGTTTCACGATTTTAAAGAAGCAGTTAATTTTCTAAATAAAGTACAGCCAATTGCAGATAGCATGAATCATCACCCTGATGTGTGTATCTACTATAACAAAGTTATAGTCCAATTGACTACCCACGATGCTGGTGGTATTACTGATCTCGATGTAGAGTTAGCTAAAAAAATAGATGAACTTCTCACATAACAAATTTTATTTTTTCATTTCCACTTATTCTGGTTCCTTTTTTGACTTTCAAAAAGAGAATATTGTTCTTAGTTTTTACTTTTCCTGAAATAGAATAAGAGACAATCTTTCCTGGTAAGATCCAAATAGCTTCATATGGGTATTCGACAATTTCTTCTTCATATAAATCCTCATAAATGTTTTCCCCTTTATGTAAGTTCCCTTTAAATCTGATTATAAATTCTATATATGGAATATTAATTTTAAGCAAACCTAGTCTTACAAATAAAACCTTTGCTTTGACTCTTTTACCATTAATCTTTATTATTTCTTGGTCTAAGAAGTATTGCATGTTATTTTTTAGCTTATGAAGTTCTTTTTTCAATTCTTCTTTATTTAGAGAGGCATAGTAATGTTCATTATCTTCATAGTAAAAAATTGTTAGTTGAGTAGTTTCTCCTAAATAATTCATATTAAAAAATCCTCTAGCATAGATAGGTTTTACATTTTCACTCATTTTTTCTCCTTTTCCTCTTCCCAGATTCTTGTTGCAAAAATGGTGTTAATGCTTCTACTAACCCATTACATTCTTTTAATTTTTGAAGAATTATATTAACAAAACAACACAAGCTATTTAACCTTTCAAATGAATTAAATTTTATTGAATTTTGAGGCCTCTCAGTAGATATTGTTATAAATTTACCTTGACCAGTCAATGCTTTCAAATATAATCTATCTGTATAAGCAAGTTCAGTTGTAGTCCATTTTCCTTCAACTTGTTCTGGTAATTTTAATTCATTCCACTCTACCTTATTACAATCTGGGCTTATTTCAATTTCGATTGTTTTTTCCTCTAAATCAACTACTTCGGATTCATACTCTCTTTGTCCTCCTAGAAATTGTAATGCTAATTCTTTTAGCTTATCATTTTGGTAAGCGCAACAGCTTAATGTTGCTAGTTCTTCAAGGGCAGAAAAATCTCTTAGATTAATATTATTTACTCCTCTAGCTGTAGCGATTGATAGTAAAGTAACTGAGTTAGGCACCATTATGATTTCAAATCTATAATAGTTACTATCAGCTAGTCTTATTATATAAGTTTTGCCCGTTTCATTTGCAAGTTTTCTGAATTCTTGAAACTTATTAGCTAAATATTCTTTATCACAATTATCTAAAAGAAAGTTAAATCCTCTTATATCCCTATTACTTTCAGTAGAGCATTTCATAGTTTAATGTTTGAAAAAGAGTATTTAAAAATATTAAGTACTATCCCTCTTCTTTGTCTCTTCTTCATAGTTATCTAAGAGTATTTTGGCATTTTTAGTTAACTCATAATAATATTTTTTACCTTTCTTTACATTTACTAGTCCAAATTTCTGCAAAAGATCTAAATGATATCTGACTGTTGAATAATTTAGGTTTAGTAATTTAGCTATTTCGTATGCGTTTTTCTGTCCACTCTCTAGTATCTCTAGTATTCTTCTCCTTGTATCCCAACCTGGTAACTCAAAAAGTTCGTCAATTTTTATTATACTCATGAGTTATACATTGGGCTTATATTCATTAAATCTAAGGGCTTTTTCTTTTATATTTCTCTCTTTCCTTTGCATTAAAATTATTTTTATTGCAGGAAAAGTGAGATTAAATAAGAAGATATTTGAAATAGTAAGCGTGAAAATTATATTTATCATAACTAATAGAAGTAGTACTCTATTCATAGGTGAACTTTTTGATTTCAAATATAATAGTTTATCCTTATCTAAATGGGTAATATTTAATCTTATCACTTATTATCATGAATAGTAGAAAGGCGAGAATAGTCATTATAGCTATAGAGTAATAGTCTCCTCTTAATCCTAGTATTAACAATAGTATTAATGATAATGGTATAGGTAAAAATCCTTTATTATATCCTACCTGAAGCATAGATAATCCTATTGCTGGGAATAGTAGTAATGGATTGAATAGTGAGGCGAGCAAAAGTAATATAAGTAGTATGAGGAGTAACATCTCAATGATGTTCACTTTCTGAGATATCATAACTAAAATATAGTTTTATAAAAGAGGAAATAAATTTAGAGGCTCCTTAATACATCGTGAAAATCTCTATTATGCTCTCTGAAACTACTGAAAAATCTATTTTTCCTAACTTCATCGAGATTTATTTCAGTAATTATTATATCTTCTTCAAATAATTTGGCCCTATTTATTACCTCTCCATTAGGAGATACAACCATAGATCCTCCCCAAAAGAATTCTTCCTCCTGACTTCCTACATTATTTACGAAAATGGTCCAAATACCATTAATTATAGAATGAGCCTTTAGTAAGGCTTCCCAATTATCTTGTATACCTAGCCTAGTACTTAGTCTTCTCATTGGTGATGCTGCTGGAATAAATATACTATCAGCACCTAGTAAAGCGAGTGCCTCTATTGGTTCATAATGCCATGCATCTTCACAGATAATTACTCCAAATTTTACTCCTTTGTACTCAAATATTTTTAGATCTCTTTTTGGATCTCCAGGTTGAAAATATCTTCTTTCTTCAAATAAACCATATGTAGGTAAATAAAATTTATATATATAATTAATTTGATGATTAATTATTATAGCAGCCGTATTTCTAAGTATGCCAGGTCTTATTTCTTTAACTAGTCCAGCTATTATACATTTATTTTCTTCTGATAATTTTTCTATTGCTTTCTCACTTTCATTATACACTTCGTACACTAAATCCCTTAATATATATCCAGTTAAGGAAAGCTCTGGGAAAATTATACAATCCGCAGAAGATGAAGATATTATTTCTTGATGTTTCTCTAAATTATATTTTACATCTCCAAGTTTTGGTCTTATTTGAGCTAATTCTACTTTTAACCCCATTGCCTTGGATACCTCCAGTCAGAGTTAATTGCCCTTCCACTTAATCTGAAAATCTCTGGTGGGAGTCTTTTATGTTGTGATGTTTTCACCATATTTATAATTTTTATTACTTTATCATAACTAGTCTTAGTCATTTCGGCTATTTCTTCTGGTTCTCTCATTTCCTCAAACTTAAGGTAAAGTATAGAATCTATAGTTTCATAATCTAAACCAATTTCCCCTTCAGCAGTTTGTCCCTCCCATAATGCTGGAGAAGGTGGTTTTTTAACTATTTCTTCTGGTACTCCTAAATAATTACCTAGCATTCTAACTTGTGTTTTATATAAGTCTCCAATTGGTAATACATCTACTCCTCCATCACCATATTTAGTAAAATAACCAAGCATTATTTCACTTTTATCTCCCGTTCCTATTACTAGATAGTTCATTTTTTGAGCAAACGCATATAATAGTGTCATTCTAACCCTAGCTTTTATATTTCCTATTACTATTTTATCGGATATATTGACAATAGAGGAGAACTCATTAATAATCTCATCAATGTTTATATAACTATATTTATTTTCACCATTAACTATTTTAATTATTTTCATGGCATCTTCAATGTCTTTTTGAGGTGTCGATGAAGTAGGCATTAATAGGATGTAGAAGTTATTGGTAGCTCTTGATAAGAGTATTGTTGTTACTGAAGAATCAATTCCACCACTTAAGCCTATTATCCCTCCTTCTTTTTTACTCTCTTCTATGTATTCTCTTATTCTTCTAACTATGTAATCAGTAACTTGGCCAAAGTCTAAGGTAAGTTTTTTTCTTACATATTCTGGCATCATCTAAGAAATATTACTTACATTTACCTTATATGTTGCAAAGTAATAATATGAGTAAACTTCTACTGTAAATACTGTTGAATTTATTGTCTCATTATAGTATGGTGCATAGGCAAAAAGTATTGATGAAGAATTTGGTGGAATTAAAGTATATGTGAAATTCCATACCATATTAAGATTGTTAGGCAAGGATACTCTTACGAGGGTGATGTTTAATGGTTTATTACCTAAATTTTTAACTTCAACTAGAATAGCAGAATATGGTTGTTTGCCTAATGGTTGAACGTTTAATATTTTAAGAGGATTTGTTGATATGTAGGTTTCATGTGCATATACTCCAACGGATAATAAGAGCGTTAAAAGAATAAATAAAGGAACTCCTATATCTTTTCTTATATTTATCTTAATACTAGGTAATTTATAATCCATCTTATAGATTGTTACAAATAATAATGGAATCCATAAAAAGAAATATTCGGTAAGAGTTCTCCACATGAACCAACTAATAATCATAGGGTATATCCAGATACTTTGTTTCAATATTTCGAAAAATCTGTAATATATATATATAAGAAAAATAGATACTACACTTTCAGAGAATGTAAAAAACCATGGTTCTAATTGGTATACTCCTGCATAATTAATTACAGTTAATCCTAATGCACCCACGGGAATAGTATTAATATCAGTTGTAAATATGTTATATAAAAACGCTTTATAGTTTAATATAACAAATGGAAGATTTATGATTATAATCGTTAGTATAAAATATAATAAATAATTCTTAATTTTGTTTATTTTACTGTTTTTAAGTTTATATATTAAAATGAACGGTAATGCTAGCCAACTAAGTTGAATAAAAGATGAGGCAATACCTAAGCTAATTCCCCCCCACTTATCATCTCTCAGATATGAAATAAGTAAGAATGTTGCTGGAATTACACTGTTCACACCATAAAAAGGTGGTATTGCTATTGCTGTGAGTAGATATAAAAATATAACAGATAGAACGGCTAATGGATCTTGTTTTTTTCTTCCCTCAAGATAGATTAGTATTATAAGTATGACATCAAATATCACATTTACTATATTTATATAATAGCCTGGTGCACTAGTTAATCTGATTAAAAGATAAAATGGAATATAAACTAGAAAAGAAAATGGAGGATATACAAAAGTGGAGGCAATCTTACCATTAATTAAATAAGTAGGGCCGACTGAGTAAGGGTAATAATTTGCTAAATAAGGATTCTTCCCGCTGAATAAATAGTTTAAAGCTTGAAAAATATATTCCATATCATCAGTACCATAGCCTGAGATTAATGATATACTAACTATAAGAAATGTTGACGTAGCTATGAAAACTACATAATCATCAATTTTAGATAAGCTCCTATTAGGGTCTAATAATTCTGGATAAAGAGAAATTATTATTATAGTAATTACTGAAAAGAAAGAGAACGAGGTTATTGCAGCTGAAATAGGGTGTGTTAGAATATTATTTCTAAAGTTAATCAAGTAAAGCGTATATAACATTATAGACGCTAAAATAATGTATAGTATCTTATGCCTTAATTGAAGATCCACAAAATAATAGTTGGAGTATGCTATATATAATTAATCAAGAGAATTTTATTTTATTAACATCTCCTTAAGCTAGTCACAACGAAGAATTTACCTGAGCTCTATGATGCTAGTTGCTTCTAAATAGATTGATAATTTGTTGAAATTTTCTAAGTATTTTTTATTAACATATTTCTAGCATTTAATACTTCATAGTTATTGTATCGAGGATATTATATAGTTAAATATTTCATTATCTAGTCTATTTCTATTTTCATAAGTAACTACAAATGTTTTTCCATCTTTAAATGAAATCTTCCTATGGACTACTGCTACGACTATAGGTTTTTCATTCAATACGTAGTCTATTATCTCTTTAAGCTTAGGTACTGAAAGCTCCATTGGGCCTATTTCATCAATTCCTATTATTTCAGATTTAGAAATTTTTTCCTTAATTTTATTTATTATATCTTCATTTATAGTAATATAATACTTACCAATTTTAATACTACTTTTCGCATAAATACTAGCTAACCAATCTTCTACCTCATTATCTAGGCTTTTTATTTTGAAACCTATTCTTTGTCCTTTTTCTCTCACTTCTGGACAATAAAAGCCTGAGATAGAGTATCCTTGTGATTTGAGTTTATCAATTACTTTAAGAAAAATTGTCGTTTTTCCTACTCCGGGCTCACCTGTTATGTATACTCTTAACCGCGTTTGCAATTTCTTTCACTCTTTCTACCCTTATTTTACCATCAGTGTCCTTTAAATATGTCCCAATTATAAAACAGTCCACTTTGTAATCTCTAATATTATTTGGGGTCATTCCACTTCCTACACATACTGGCAGTGGAGAGATATTCTTTATCATTTTTACAACTTCTGGGTTTGGTTCTTTGCCTGTTCTTTCCCCAGTTACGATTATATAGTCAGCAAATCCTCTTTCTTTACAATCCAATAGTAAGCTTTCTAAGTTCATTTGATGTAAAGGGCTAGCATGTTTTACATTTATGTCAGCTAAGATAGAGATTTTCCTCTTTGTATAGTAGAGTACCTCTTGAACTTCTACTGACGCTGGTTCAATTATCCCTTCAGGGGAAGATATTGTTTCGCATAATGCATTAACTCTTATAAAATCTCCAGTTAAACTCGCAATACTTGCTGCTTCATAAGCGGAATTGCGTAAAAGATTTATACCCACGAGTAAACTGGTAGATTTTTTTACCTCTCTAGCTATTATACTCATAGCGATTGCTGTCTCAACTCTTACTTTTTTTCTAAATGGTTTATCATTAAAATTTTCTAATATTACTGCATCAAATCCCCCTACTTCAAGTTTCTTTGACTCATTTATTGCAAAGTCTACTATTTCCTCAAATTCGCCTTTGTAGAAAAACGATCCAGGTAATGGTGGTAAATGAACAACTCCTATTAGCTTCATTAGGTTTATTTATTTTGGTGAAAATATATACCTTTGTGAACAAGTTGTCAAACTATGTTTATATGACCGTTAGCATGTTTAAGTTTTCTAAAGAATGGTGGAAATCTGGCAGAGAAGAACGAAAACAAATACTATCTAGATTAAATGAAGTGGAAAAAGAGTTCTCAAATAAATTAGTTTCACTGAAGAGATTTATTTCTCTTAGATATGATGGAGATATAATTTATTGGGCATGTGACTATAATACTACTCCACTAAACGATTTTAGATATTCGCTTCTTTCAGTTTCAAACTCATACTTAGAAGAAAAAGTATCTTTCTTCTCTGTTTTTAAACCTTCTCCTTATACTATGGGTGGAAATAAGGATTTATCTTCATTCCTAAAGATTCCACCTCTAAAATATTTTGTAGCTTATCCCATGAAGAAATCTCCGGAATGGTATTTATTGCCTTTTGAGGAAAGACGTGATATTATGGCTGAACACATTAATATTGCAAAAAATCATCCAGATAATGAAGGCATTAGATCATATACTACTTATTCCTTCGGTATAGGAGATTATGAATTTGTAGTAATTTATGAAATACCTGATCTTTATAAGTGGACAAATGTTGTTGAAAAATTAAGAGAGGCAAAAGCTAGGAAGTGGATTACATTAGAGGAACCTATATTAGTTGGTGAGTTAGGAGATCTCGATATTTTTGTGAAATAAGAAGTAATGATAACATTGTTTTTCCATCCTCGATTTTTCCATCCAATACCATTTTTACTGCATCCTCAAATCTTATTTCGAAGGGTTCGATAACCTCATATTCTTCTAGGTTCTGAGAAGTTTTTACTAAATCTCTAGCTATATAAACATGCATAATTTCTGTAGTTACTCCAGGTGATACATAGAAGGAAAATATCTTACTCATAAAATTGGGTTTGTAACCAATTTCCTCTTCTAATTCTCTCCTTGCTGTTTCTTCTTCATTTTCTTTTTCCTCAACTGTTCCCGCTGGTAATTCTATTAACCATTTTCCTATAATTGGTCTGTATTGCTTGATCATTATAATTTTTTCTTTATCAATAAATGGTACTATGACTACTGATCCCCTATGTTTAACATATGCTTTTTCTATTTCTTTTCCATTTGGTAATTGGAATTTATCTATAATGACATCAAATTTTTGGGAGGAGAAAATTCTCATGGATACTACTATATTCTTTTATTTAAATATTTTTCACTAATTTTCTCATATAAAGAGTTCCAGTCTATTTTTATGAGTAAGAATCCTATTATAAAGAAAATTATTGTAAGTAAAATAGATAAAAGCAAAGGATTTAAATTAAATAAATCACTTATTTTTAATATTCCAAATAATTCTAGGGGAATTTCTATTGAACTTTTTAGAATTTTAGATGGAATTGTTATTATTAACATTTTTTTAAGCGACTCTTTCACTATTCCACCTCCTATATAAAGATAATCATCAAGTGGCAAACCCGGTAAAATAGCTGTAATAAAGAGTGCTAATGGAAAATATTTACTTTTAATGAACTTATTAATTAAAGGTATATTTTTGTTTTTTCTTAATGGTTTTTTCAATGCTATACCAAGGACGTAAGTAATAGTTTTAGCCAGAGCTGCTCCAGTGCCGGATAAAAATATAACAATTAGAATATTTTCAATATTCTCGCCATAAGCTAGAAGGAAATTGGTGGCTATTAAAGTATAAGGGGCTCCAGCAAAGGGTAATATATTAGTAATGAAGCTTATCAAAAATATAAGTATTAGTATTTGTAACGGTATATCCATTAACTAAAAATTCATAAACAGAATGTTATATAATTATTCAATATGTGTACGTTTTGTAGCATTATAAATAGAGAATTGGAAGGTTACTTTGTTTATGAAGATGAAAAATTTGCAGCAATATTAGATAAATATCCAGTATCCTTGGGACATACTCTTGTGATTCCTAAAAAGCATTTTGAGAACTATTTAGAGGCAGATGAGGATACGTTAGCGGAACTAGCTAAGGTTGTAAAACTTGTCTCACTTGGTATAAAGGATGCTGTCAAGGCTGATGGGTTAAGATTATTAACTAATATAGGTAGAAGTGCGGGTCAAGTTATTTTTCACCTTCATGTCCATATAATCCCAACTTGGGAAGGAGATTATCCAGATATTTTTAAAAGTTTTAAGCCAAGAAAGGAGCAAGAAAAAGAATATTATGAATTATTACAAAAAATTATTAGGGAGTCTATTGAAAATTTAAAAAGAAAAATTGGTGATTATAAGTGGGGTTAAGAGAAGAATTAGAAGCTAGATTTGGAAATAACTTTTCTGATAGTTTAGTTGAAAGACTTTCTCATTCAGCAGATATGGGCTTTGTACCACAATTGGTCTGGGCTGGTATAAAGATAAATATTATCCCAGATTATGTGATTTATCCAACTTCAGTCGAGGATGTAATAGATGCTGTTAAGATAGCTTTGAAATATAAAGTTCCTATTACTCCTTATGGCAGGGGCACTAATAGATATGGTAATGCATTAACGACAG
This sequence comes from Sulfurisphaera tokodaii str. 7, assembly GCF_000011205.1. Lineage (NCBI taxonomy): Archaea > Thermoproteati > Thermoproteota > Thermoprotei > Sulfolobales > Sulfolobaceae > Sulfurisphaera > Sulfurisphaera tokodaii. Next base: position 2,150,415 of record NC_003106.2, on the reverse strand, counting down.
AAGGCGGAATATTACTTGATTTCTCTAAAATGGATAAGGTTGAAATTGATGAATCAAATATGGTTGCTATAACTGAGCCTGGTGCCACATGGAAGCTTGTTGATTTAGCGGCTCAAAATAAAGGTTTACAGCTGAGGACTTTTCCATCGTCATATGATTCTACAGTAGGAGGAGGAATTGCTGGTGATGCGTTAGGTATTGGTTCTTATGAGTACGGTTTTATTTCAGATAACATAAGCTTTGTCGATATGATTAACCCTAAGGGGGAATTAATCCATCTAGAAGGGGGTAATTTAGCTCTTGTTGCTGGTGCTGAAGGAACTACTGGAATTATTGTAAAAGCTGGAATTAGATTAAGAAAGTATTCTCCTACCGAGGCTTTAGTACTTTCATTTAATTCATTTGATGATGCTATAAAAGCAATTGGTGAGTTTTACAGAGAAGTTATTCCAGCATGGCATGTCCAAGTAAGAGGTCCAACAATCTCATCTTATATAGCTCAGAAATTTAATGCAAAACTTTCGCCGGGAAAATGGAATATGATTATATTATATCCATCCTTACGTTCTTCCCTTGTAGAACCTAAATTATATAGGATAGCTCAAGCTTTTAGTGCCGAAGTGTATGAGGGGGAATGGACTGGTTGGTGGTCTTTTAACCACGGTGTAGTTGCTGCGTTAAGAACTAAAGGATTACTAATTCATCAGCACGGTCTTATTCATTATACTAAAATAAACGATTTGGTTAAAGAATTAGAAGGTACTTTAGGTAGGTTAGGAGAATTGTCTCCTAATTCTGGGTTTGATCTGGATATAGATTTAGAAAAGAGAGAGGTATTACTAGTTAACGCATTCACTGAAGTTTCTCTTAAACCTAATGATAAGAAGTTAATTTATGATTTAGCAAAGAATACGTTGATGATGGATTCTTTCGTAAAAGTCGGAGGTTCTTTATTATCAATAGGAATGTTTGGACATAAATATTCTAGAAATAGACTTTCAGCTATGGGTAAGACGTTCCAACAATTAGGTATTGATAGATATGAAGTTATTAAGAAATACAAAGAAGAGATGGATCCTGAAGAATTATTTAACCCAGGAAAAGTATTTGATCCTAAGAAAAGAGGTAAAGTAGTTTTTGAAATAGTAAGAAGACAACAAGAAGCGTTACAATTTAGGTTTGGAATTGGTTTTGTAAAGGCTGTAGTTCCAGGAGGGGAAGTGAGTGGGTATTCTGCTGTAAAGAGGTTTTTAGATATTTTCACTGATTACTCTTTAGAATGTATTGACTGCGCTATGTGTGTAACGGTATGCCCACAATTTAGACTAATTCCTCAAGTTCCTTATGCTCCTAAAGGAATGTTTGATTTCGTAAAAGGTGCAATCTCGTATCATCATCTTTATGGAAGTGTTGATATTCCAGATTCAGCTATAGCTGAAATTTCTGGTTGTCATAAATGTGGTCTATGTGATGGCGTATGCCCAGCTAAAATCCCAATCTCCTCACTATTAGTCAAATTAAATAGTATTGTAGCTAAAAAAGTACCAGAAGAACCACCAGTGAAAATTCCGTTAACGCAAGATTCAGAAGTAGCAAGTGTTGTAGATAACAATAGTGATATTGCGTTATGGGTAGGGAAATATTTAGTAGATAATCCTACAGTAGCAATTGCTGCTTTAAAAATACTGAAAGCTCTTGGTTTAAAAGTAAAATTAGTTGGTACAGAATACGATAGTGGATTTATGAGCTATATAAGTGGTGGTGAAAAACTTCAGCAGAAAATAAAAAGTAATGAAGAAATATTAAGTAACTCATTAGAGGTCATAACAATAGCTCCAGAAGATTACAAAGTGCTCTCAGAAGTTTATAGGGATTATGCAAATATGTTAGGGTTAAAAGTTACTTACGAGGTATCACCAATTGACATCAGAGTATTAAAGTCTATTCAGATAGACGGAAAAGGTGAAGAAATATACTTACATGTCGCATGTTTCTCGTCTTCATACGCTAATGATGTTATAAGAAGGCTTAGTGATATGGGGTTTAGAGTTAGAAAAGTTGAAGGCTGTTCCGGAGCAGTTTTAGAGAAAAACATTGGTAAAAGAGCAGATATGATGGCAAGGGCTTTAGGTTCTAAGTATCCAATGTTAATAACTCTTTGCCCATTAGCAGCAGCTAAATTTAGAGAAAGCGGAGTTAATGCTAAAACCTTAATAGAATTCATCGCAGAAAAATTAAGGATAAACATACCTACTGAGGTTAAGGTTAGTAAGATTGAGTTATCCTTAGCTGAGAGAAATTCACTTCAGGCCACAGTGCTGAATTCTATAGTTAATGCTTTAACTAAACGCGTTAACTTAATTGCAGATACAGTTACTTTTACATCAAGTGGTGTTGATGAATATAAGAAAATCATAGAACCATTAGTTAAGGAGGCATTAGAGGATGCATCTAACTCTATTAACAATTATGTTTCTTCCATAGTCGAGGAGAAAAAGAAGAATGGAATGAAATACGAAGATTTAATTGCGTATTTAAGTAGTTTAACTAAAGAACTAAATGCAGTTATATCATCGATTCAATTTGATTCTATAGCAGATGGAATAGTTGAACAAGTAAAAAGGCAGAGTACAGAAGAGTTTGATGTCTCAGTATTAAAATCCTCGTTAGTATTCTTAATAAGAGATAATGAGCAGTTACTAAAGGAAAAAAGTATAAAGATGTTAAATGTTTCTTAAACTAAAATATTTTGTTACATGAAGTACTAAAACTTGGTAATATTTTGTTTATAAAAAATTTAATGATCTTAGTATTATATTTATTTTAGAAATATAAACAACAAAACTTTTACTTTATAAATACTAAGTTCCTTACTTTATATGGTAAAATCTTTAATAAACTTTACAACAAATCTAACAATTGTGCCTAAGATTTATCTAGGTCCAGCTGGAGTTCCTCATTCAGCTAAAAAGAGGAATACTATTGAGGGTATTAAGACAGTAAAAGAATTAGGTCTTAATGCTATGGAAGTCGAATTTGTTCAAGGAGTAAAAATGAGTCCAGAGAGTGCTGAAGAAGCTGGTAAAGTAGCATTGGAACTAGGTGTGAGGCTTTCTGTGCATGCTCCTTATTTTATAAATTTATGTTCTGAAGACAAAGAAAAAGTTGAAGCCTCGAAAAAAAGGATTCTTGATACTGCAGATAGAGCAGAAAGAATGAATGCTGATGCGATTGCTATTCATATTGCTTTTTATGGTAAAAAGAGCCCAGATGAATGTTATCAAATAGTAAAAGCTGAGTTGGGTGAGGTCGTCGATACTGCTAGGTCAATGGGAATTAAAAATGTTAAATTCGGTGTAGAAACTATGGCTAAAGAAACTGCCTTTGGTACGTTAGATGAGGTAATTTCAATTTCTAAGGAGATCAAAGGTGTTATACCATATATTGATTGGGCTCATACGTTTGCAAGACAAGGTGGCCAAATAGATTACGGGGAAATAATTGATAGACTTGTAAGAGAGCTAAATTTATCCCATATAAATTCTCACTTTGAATCTTTAGTATTTAGAAACGGCAAATATATAGATGAGCACTTACCAATAGATAATAATACACCGCCTTTTGAACCACTAGCAAAAGAAATTATGAAGAGAGATATATCAATAACTCTCATTTGTGAGAGCCCAGAATTAGAAAGAGATGCCTTAAAAATGAAGAAAGTGTTAGAAGATCTGGGGTATAAATTTTGAACATAATGGTTCTATCGGATTTTGATAGAACTTTATCAGATGAAAAAGATAATTTTATAATTAAACAAGAAGTGGTAGAAGTTGTTAATAAATTCTCAGCAAAATTTCTCTTTTTTGTAGTTACTGGCAGGGAGAGAAAATATATGGATATTTTAGCTAAAGGATTATTTCCAACTGGTTGGATAATAGAAAATGGTGGCATTATAATACTTAGAGATAAAGAAATCAAATTAGTAGATGAAAAATGGTATAAAATAAGAAAAAATCTGGCTAAAATACTAGATAAAAATGGTATAAAATACTCTTTAGGAGAGGTTATAATATATGTAAATTCTGCAATTGATTATAAAGATAAATTAGATAAAATAAATGAGGCAAAAATAGAGTGGAATAGGAGTGATGCAATGATTATGCCTAAAAATGTAAGTAAAGGAGAAGCTGTAAAAATTCTAAAAAGTATATTAAATTTTGAGGGAGTTACGATAGCAATAGGAGATAGTCAAAATGATATTTCATTATTTAGTGTTGCAGATATTAAAGTAGCCGTAGCTAATGCTTTGCCAGAAATAAAGGCCATATCTGATATTGTTCTAGATAAAGAGGATGGAATAGGAGTGATGCGTTTTTTGGAAAAAATATTAAATGATGGATCATACTTAGAAAAATTAATTGGATTTAGAAAATAAATATATATCAACTAGAAATTCATGAATTCTTTTCTTATGCCATGGATAATACGCGTTCATTTTGAACTTTTGTGTTAAGATGGTAACATTAAATCCTTTCTTATTCCCTAATCTATATATAAGTTCTCTTGATTTTTCATTAGATTTATGTATGCTATACACTGTTTTGGAAATATCTAATGCTTTAGATAAAAATAATAAGTCAGCTCCTTTATTTACTACCCCAAAGGGAGGGTTCTGTATAACTGTATCTGCTTTAATTTGCAAGTAGTTTATATCAGCGTTTATTACGTCCACGTTAAGCTCCTTCTCTTCAAAGAATTCTTTTGCTATCTTTAGGCTTTCTATATCAATGTCTATACATAAACAATAACCACCCAAAATAGAAATACCATAACATAATTTACCGGTACCACATCCCAGATCTGCAACTACTTTATTTTCTATATCTCCTCGTAAATATGCTGCCCAAATTATCTCAGAGGCTAAATAAGAAGGTGTCATATATTGTTCTAGATTATACTTTGGGTTAGGATGAGGAGGAACTTCTTCAAGTAAGATCTCTAATGATTTTTTATTAATCCTAGAAGTTGAAATAGATTTTTCACCTTATTAACTTTTAGATCTTCATAAAAATTAAACCTATCTAAAAGTACAGGAGATATACCAGCCCTTATGGCTCCTAAATAATCAATTTCATAGACATCCCCTACATGTAGTATCGGTTTTCCATGTTTTTCTATAGCTATTCTAAAAATTCTAGGATGTGGTTTCATTATACCATAATCACATGAAGCTATGATATCATCGAGATATTTATCTAATCCTAAATCGGATACAATTCTATAAACAGATCTAGTAGAATTAGTTATCATAACTATTTTAAAATTCTCATCTTTTAATTTCTTGAGAAAGGGTTCAGAGTCCTCGAATAATTCCCATTTATCTGATAATAGTGGAATATTTTTTAATTCTTCTAATAAGCATTTCCTTGGAGTAATATTCAGTTCTGATAAAAGTTCTTTATAATCTAATACACTTAGACCACCTAAAATAGGATCGGGAAAGTGGTCTTTTCCAAGTAACTTATATACTGTTCTGAATACCTTTTTCTCTGATACATTATATCCTTTTTTAACTAGAAAATAATATATGGGCTGATGAAATTTTGGTGAAAAGCTTACTAAGGTTTCTCCCATGTCAACAAATATGATTTTTCTCATTTTTTATCCCTGATTAGAAACTTAGGTGGTTCTATATTTTCACTTTTACATCTTGGGCATTTACTTGGTTTTTTAGGAATTTCTAAGTTAAAAATGTATCCGCAATCTCTGCAATAGGGTAAATATACGATTAGTTGATAGTCTTTATGTTTAGAGGACTTTGCAATGTGATATAAGTGTTCATACACTTCTTTCTCCTTTTGAATTCCTAAATTCTTTTTAATCTCCTTTGCGGTCAAAGGTCTTTCGGAATATTTAAGGAGCAATACTATTTTTTCTCTTATTGACAAAAAATCAAATTCAGTCTGCATTACATTAAATTAGTAGTTATTCTTTGATATATTTCTTCTACTTTCCCTAATATTTGTTCATTTGTAACACCCCTTTTCATAGCATAAATAGACGCTCCTCCAGCACCCACTCCTTCTTTGACAAAACCTTTTTCATAAACTTTTAGCCCCTCGAACTTGGAATTAGTAAAATCCAGCCATGCAGCTAAAATTGGAATTCCTACTGCCTTAGCTAAGCCTATTATATCAGAACTTCTATCGTTAATTATCCATTTAGTAGTTCCAATCGCAATGTCTTTAAGCTTATTTTTATTAAATTCTTTTATTATAGCGGCTGCTGCTGTCATCTGAGTACCTCCAGCTAGTAATATTTTTCCTTTAAATCCTAATGCTATACCAGAAACTCCTAAGAGCATAGGGTCAGAAAGTTTAGCTAATTTTCCCATTAAATCACTGGGAAGATCTTTTATTGCTTCATAAACTATTTTTTTCTTAAGTTCTTTTGGATTTTCCGGTGATGCTGAACTAACTTTATCAAGAGCATCATAACCTAAACCGACTAACACAGCCATGGCAGTTGTTGTTCCGGCGGGTATTGATTCACCTATAATAAGGAAGTCGAAAGAATTTGAGAATTCTTCACCAAGGCTTACACCATTATTTAATATTCTTTCTGCAACTTCCTTTCTTAAACTACCCTTTCTAATGTCACCTCCTGGTTCTCCTCCTAAATCGATTAATGGTAAATTTGGTTTAATTCTACTACCGGCATTTACCACTAATCTAGGTATTTTTACAAATTCTAATGAAGCCCTAGTTATGATAGCTGGTGTAGGAATTCCATTTGGCGTAACTGGAACAGTATTTATAACTGAGCATTTACCCTTAATTAAAAATTCAGCATCTGCAGCAGGTGTAAAATGTGTTAATTCCGGTGTGGCACCAGCTACTGTTAATCCGGGGATTAAGCTTATGTCTGTAGTTGCTATGACCAAAATATATAAAGACCTTGAATTTTCTGGAATATCAAATTCCCCGTTAAAAATTTTAACTGACATGTCAACAAACTTTTCTTTTAAAAATTTTTAATACTTTATCGTGTTTTGGGATAACTATAGACTTATTGAGTTAGGAACAAAAGTAAGCCTAGAAGAATTCATAAATAATAAGGAATTAAAGGAAAAAGTTAAGAGAGGGATAAGAGGTTTATATGAAGACGTAATTAATGAAGTAGAAAGGTGCATAGGTAAAAGAGATGAGGAAGCAATTTGGGATCTAGCAAAATCTGGTAAGATAAGTCCTAATAATATCCAAGAATTTTTAGATATAATTTATATAGCTAAAAACATTGATAAGATAGATGATATAATACTTTATGGAATGCTAGTTAGGATTATGGAAGATTTAGAAGAATTATATATTAACTTAAAATGCTAGTTTTCTAATTTCATCTATGGCAATTTTCACTTCGTCCTCTAGATTATAGAAATGAGTAGAAATTCTTACCCCATTACCTCTAGGTGATACTACAATTTTCTTCTCTAGTAATCTTCTTGATAATTCTTTTGGATTATTTGTTTTTATTATAACTATTCCAGCTTTTTTATTTTTCGGGGTTATAACTTCTAATCCTTGCTCTTCTGCGTACTTTATTACAAAATCCGTTAGATTTTGAATTCTTGGGTATATTTCATCCTTATGTTGTGATACGATTTCACATGACTTCGCTAAGGCTATATTAGCTGCTACATCTATTGTACCAATCTCAAATCTTCTAGGTCCTTTTTCTAACATAAAATTCTCCGAGTTAAAATCAAGATAATTAGAAGATGATCTCCATCCATAAAATGGCGGATCTTCTATCAAACCCTTTTTTACATACATAAACCCAGAACCTTGAGGACTCATTAACCATTTATATCCACCGGCAACTGCAAAATCTATGTCAAAATCTTTTACGTTTACTTCTGTTGCTCCTGCGCTTTGAATAATATCAACTAATGTGTATGCACCTACGGACTTAGCTTCTTTAGAAATTTTCTTTATGTCTAATTTTACTCCAGTATTAAAACTAACATGACTTATAGCTATTAATCTAGTTTTTTTACTTATACTAGAAAGTAAATCATCTTCAAAATTTTCTAGTCTGGGTTTTACTATTACTATCTTTATATTTTTCTTTTTAAGTTTAAAAAATGGATACGTAACTGCAGGAAATTCTAGACTATCAGTAACTATTTCGTCACCTTCATTAAGATCTAAACCGTGAGCTATAATATTTATTCCAAAACTAGTATTTGGTATAAAAGATATTGTATCTGGTTCTGCATTTATTAATTTCCCAACCTTTTCTCTAAGGTGATAAAAGTCATCATTTTCCTCATCATTTACAGGTAAGGAACCGTATCTTGAAATATCTAACAAATATCTCAAGCTTTCATATAATATAGGTAAAGGTATAGGAGATATTGCAGCATGATTTAAATAAACGTATTCTTTTGTCACTGGTACTAAATTTCTAAAGTCTTCATGAAATTTCATCCTTAATCTCCTTTACGACTTCTGGGTCTTCAAGTATTGAAGCATCAATTTCCTTATTTAAAAGTATATCTCTTAAAATTCTTCTTACAGTCTTGCCACTTCTAGATTTAGGTAACTTTTCTACGACATAAACATCATGAATAATATAAATTGGTCCTAATGCATCAAGAACTTTTCTTTTAATTTCCTCTTTATCTACTTTTCCAACTACAAAGATTGCCAGCTTTTCACCTCTAATTTCGTCTGGAATACCTACTACTGCTACATCTTTCACTCCATCAATACTAGCTATTATACTTTCAACTTCTCCACTTGTAATTCTATGCCCTGCAACTTTAATCATATCGTCTGCTCTTCCTACTATCTTTATATAAGTTCCATCAAATATTGCTAAATCTCCGGTATCATGGAAACCAAATTTCTCAAAATATTCTGTAAATTTCTTTTCATTATTTAATATTCCTATAAATTGAGTTGGAAAAGGAGTTTTTGCAACTAGATAGCCAGGTTTGTTTCTCACTGCCTTCCCCTCATCATCCAATGTATCTAAGACTATACCAGGAAAAGGTACACCTGCATATCCTATCTTCGGTTTTATGCTCTCTAGTGAATAAGGTATTCCTACTACATAGCCCAATTCGCTTTGTCCATATACATCAGTAACTTTATCTGCAATTTCTAATGCATAATTCCAGCTTTTTTCATCAAATATCTCTCCTGCAGTAGCAATATATTCTACTCTTGGAAGTTTTATATCATATTTCATCAACAATCTTATTAAAGTGGGAGAAGTGAATAGTACTTTGGGTTGCTCTTCTTCAATTATTTTAACTAATCTATCTTTAGGATAATCTGGAGCTCCTTCCATAAATATAAAAGTAGAACCATGAAGTAAAGTACCATACATTATTCTAGAGAAAGTTATCCAGCCGACATCTGTAGTAGTTAGGACCTTATCACCAGGTTTTAGTCCAAAAAGTAAATCAAATACTGTATAATCTCCTACCATCCACGCACCATGAGGCAAAATTACTCCTTTAGGCTTACCCGTAGTACCAGAAGTGTACATCACTTTTAATGGTTCATTAGCTTCTATTTCTTCCACTTTTACTTCATCGCTATCTAAAAGTTTGCGGATTTCATCTTCATCATTTCTTTCAAAATTAATATCCCCTTCTATTAATAGGGGTATTTCTTTTCCTCTCCTAAAGGTCTTTCTTGATGATATGACAAGGTCTGGATTAAAATCATTAAGCCTAGATTTTATAGCCTCAATACCTAGTCCAGCAAAGATAAGGGTATAAATAGCACCAATTTTAGCTGTTCCTAAAATTGAGGCCAATGTTAGTATAGAATTGGGTGAATAAATAGCAATCCTCATACCTTTTTTAATTCCCCTCTTTTTAAGTAAGTTTGCAATAGAGTTACTTAGCCTATTTAGTTCATCATATGTTATTTCTATTCTTTTTCCGTCTTCTCCATACCAAATTAGTGCCTTGCCTTGATGTGTATTGACGGAATTATAGGCTATATTAGTTTTACCATTAACAAACCATTTTGCGATGTATTTGTCCCTTATTATAACACTATTCCACTTAGAAAACCATTCTAATTTATTAGCAAAAGAACTCCAATATTTTTCTGGGTTTTCTATTGAATATTGATAAAGAGTGAAATAATCCATATCTATTCTACTACTAGTTTTGGCATAACCCATTTATTAGATTTAAATATTTCATAAGGAATACTGAAACCATGGGCAAATGTTAGTTCTGCAGTTGAGATTATAATGTCTTGGTCTTTCAATTCAGTAGTTAGTTTAGTTAATGCGTTTTTATTAACGTGATATTGAGATATATAAGTGCCATTATCAAGTTCTACAACCCATAATAAGTAAGGAGAATCATAAAAATAGTCACCTTTTGTAGTTACTAAATAATTTGTGTCTCCAAGAGTATACATGAATCCTTTAACAAATTTCTTAATGTGCTTAAAATGAACTAAGTCATGATAAAAATGGAAAGTATAGGGATTCGTTTGAATATTTACAATTAACTCCACATCTTTTTTATCAAGATTCAGTAAAGATTCTGAAGCATAAGAGATATATACTTCTTTTTCATTACATTTCCAGATATTATTGTTAAAATCGTAACATTCTTCATTATTTATAAACCTATAATATTTGCGAATATAAGAAATTTCACAGATAGAAGAAGTTTCTTCTAGAACATTTATGAGTTTACTCCTATAATTTAAATAATTTTCATAATTTGTGTAAAACATTAGAAGAAATTTATTATCTTCAAGGTCTCCTCTAAACAAACTTGTCAAAGGCCCCATTAGTTGTTTTGCTGTATCGTATTTTAAAGAAGTTTTGTTACACCATATTGCCCCTTTATTTAATCCCATCTTTTCAGTTTCTATTAAGGGGAAAATTGATAATTTATCTTGTAAAAGTAATTTTTTATATATTTTAGTAATAATGGGGAAAGGAACATTTGATAAGCCTGATAAAATTCTTAAATTTCCGCCTATTCTCTTTATAAACCGTATAAGATGGATTTTTAAATTATTCTCATCCATATGTTAATGATTTCTTAATATAGGTATATTAATTTTAATAGAAATTATCAAAATCTATCTATATAATTTCTAAAATCCAGAATTAAAATAGAAAAATATCATTCATTATAACTAACTACTATTATTGTATTTCCACAATATGGGCACGAAGAATAGGATCTACTGAATGTTTTTCCGCACGCTTTGCATGTAAATTTGTATTTCTTTCTATTTCTAATTCTAATATTTAATTTTACAGATTTAAATTCTATACCAAGATTTAATAATAAATTTTGTAGTGTTAAATCATCTGTGAAAACTATACTAGGTCTTAGTTCATATGCAAGTGCCGCTATGCTTAAATCTGTTTTTGAGAGATTATAAGCAGAAATCTTTTCTGCAATTTTCTTTGTCTTTTTCAAGGTATTCTCTTCTGGTTCCATAATAATTATTTTTCCAGCCATAATTGCAAGGTCTAATAATTCTCTAGATTTTTTATCTTTTATCTCATTTATAACAAGACTATTGGTGTATATTTTTTCATAGTAGTTTTGCAGACCAGCTAAAAATGCCCCAGTATCAAAAACAATTTTATGTGAATAGTCCATCAAATTCAATTAAGTTAAAAAACCTTAATATTTTTGCTTTTCTTTTAGAGAGAGTTATAGTTAATTCCTCGTCTTCTTTACTTATTAAATTTCCTACAATTTCTCCGTCACTAATAACTCTGACATTTTGTGTTCTTCCTTTATCTTCCAATTTCACAAGTATTGTCTCTGTCTGAGGGATTATTAGAGCTTTTATGTTTGGAATAATAGGGTTTATGAACGTTATTTCAATTCCATTAATATCTTTATGGAGTAAGACTCTAGTTGCTGAATAGCTCCATGCCCAACTACCTTGTGGTGTAGCTATAAGTACTCCATCTCCTTCAAAGAGAATTTTTCTTTCTTTTATATTAACACTACCATATACTGTCTCCGGGTTGTTGAATAAAATAGCTATTTCATTAAAAGCAATTGTGTTTATATTTTTGCTTTTAGCCTCAAGCATAGGATATTCTTCTATTGTATATTTATTTTTCTGTAATAGTTCAAGAGCTTCTTTAATGTTTTCTGGTCTTATATCTAGTAAGGCTGAGCGACGTCCAAATTTCACTCCTAAGATTGGTATGCCATCTTTTACTGCTCTTAATAAGGTTCCATCGCCACCTATTACTAAAACCACATCTGGGTCATTTTCAGTTATCTTAAAACCCAAGTTTTCAGCCAAATTTTTAACGTATTTACTAAACTCAATTGCGTCAGGGGAGTTTTTAGTAAATATTTTCAATTTCATTAAATTATTCTCCTCTATTCTGTTAAAATAGTTACAGATAAGGTAAATATTTTACTTTCATTAATTAGTTCTATTTCCCCAATATAGTTCAATAATCTTATTTTATATATCTTCTGTTTTATACCATTATATTTTATAGTTAACCAAGGGTTAACTCCAGATACTATAATAGTTGCTTTGCCATGAAGTTTAATCTTAAGTTTTTCATTGGGCTTTAGAATTATGTTTTCTTGCTTAGCGTCATTCCCAACATATTCTATTCCTACTCTTATGATTTTTCTATAGTATCTAAACCACATATTTATTAATAAAATAAAACCAAGGAAATAAATTGTAATGATAAATACATCAATACTCATTTTTTGTCCTATATAAACATAAACATTAAGGTTTAAATAGTATAAGCAAAAGGAGATTATTGGGGATTATTTTGACAGAATACGATATGGTAGTGATAGGAGGAGGTCCAGTAGGTCTGTATGCAACTTTTTATGCAGGATTAAGAGATATGAAAGCATTACTTATTGATGCACAAGATGAGTTGGGAGGACAACTCGTTACATTGTATCCAGAAAAAATGGTATATGATGTAGGTGGCTTCCCTGGAATTTTAGCATATGAGTTAGCACAACAGTTGGTCGAGCAAGCAAAAATGTTCTCGCCAGATATTAGAATTAAAGAATGGGCAGATATGATTGAACGAACGCAAGATAACATGTGGGTTGTTAAAACAGACAAAGGTAATTCTTTCAAGACTAAAACAATTCTTATAGCTGCCGGTATAGGTAAAATGACTCCATCAAGATTAGGAGCTAAAGGCGAAGTAGAATATGAAAATAAGGGAGTATACTACACTGTAAGAAGAAAGAAAGATTTTGAAGGAAAAAGAGTTTTAATTGTAGGAGGGGGAGATTCAGCTGTAGATTGGGCATTGACTTTAGCCCCTGTAGCCAAATCAGTAACATTGATTCATAGAAGAGACCAGTTTAGGGCTCATGAAAGAAGTGTAAAGCAGTTATATCAAGTAGCAACAGTTTATACGTGGCATGAATTGAAAGAAGTTAGAGGAGACGGAAATAGAGTAACGCAAGCTGTAATATTTGATAATAGGACCAAGGACGAGAAAATATTAGATGTAGATGCTGTAATAATCAGTATTGGCTTCAAAGGAGATTTAGGAAATATGCCAAAGTGGGGTGTAAATATGAAGGGAAGGGATATTATAGTTAATGCTAAAATGGAAACTAACTTACCTGGAGTTTATGCTGCTGGTGATATTGCTTCACAAGAAGGTGCACCAAAATTAGCATTAATAGCAGTCGGATTTGGGCAAGCTGCTATTGCTGTAAGTGTCGCAAAGAAATATATTGATCCAAATGCTTCATTATTTGCTGGCCATAGTTCTGAAATGGATAAGTTCAAAAAATGATATGCATAAAGGTAGAAAAAAATAGGGCAATAGATGTTATAAGTAATTTTATATCAGATATTTTTTCAATTTTTACAGATGGAAAATATATCTACATAGAAGTAAATTCCAATAAAAAAATAGAAAAATATGAAGTTGTAGATTGTTCAAAAATTAAAAAGAGAACACCCAGACTAAGTGATTTAATACCGGGAGTTAGAAGTTTTTATCTTATTGGTGATATTTTATTAATTTCGCCTAAAAAAGAGGTAGATACAAATCTATTAAGTCAAATAATACTTAAAATAAATCCTAAAGTAAAAACGATATTTATAAGAAAAAAAGTAGAAGGAGAGCTAAGAATAAATGAGCTGAAGTTTATTGGGGGCGAATATAAAACAACTACTATATATAGAGAAAATAATATAAATTTCTTTATTGATATTGCTAAAGTTTATGTAAATCCTAGTTTAGCGAATGAGAGATTAGAATTATCTAAAGAAATAGAGTGTAATAAATATATTTTAGACGCATTTTGTGGATATGGTGCATTTACCCTTTATTTACTTTTAAAATGTTATTACATTGTAGCTGGAGATTTAAATATTGACGGTCTTTATATGCTAAAGAAATCTTTAAGCCTTAATAAGTTACGTGGTTATGTTGATATTGTACAATATGATGCATCCTTTCTTCCCTTTAGAGATAAAGCTTTCAATGTTATAGTTGCTGATAATCCTACTATGATTGTTAATTTCAGAGAAGAGTTATGTAGAATTGGAGATGAAATAATATTCTATGTTTTAGCAAAAAATGAAAAAGAAGCAAAAGAGAAACTAGGTGGGGATAGATGGATTCCAGTTAATGACTATTCTAAGGATCTGAGAATCTTCAAGGGGAAGGTCAGATGCTAAAATATAAGTCACTAATTCAGCTTTATTTTCTTTAAGTTCTTTGATTATTTCCCTTTTTATATCCTTAGCTGATTTATCCGCTTTAATCATAATTGTTGAGTTATCTGCTGTATAATTGGATTTTCTAATAATTATTTTGTTTGGATTTTCTAAAGTTAAATTTTCATTACCATAACCATGTATAATGTCAATCATATCATTTACCTTTATAATCACATATACATATCCACCCTTCTTTATCAATTGTTTTACTTCTGGGGAAAGATCATATGCTCCTTTATTAGCATTTATTCCAATAATACAATCTCCTTTAGGAGTCAGATAATTATCTTTTGTAATTTCTAGTGTACTTCTATGGGTAGCTTTTACGTTATTATGTCCATATGCTTTAACAATATCAATTGCTATCATTTTCTTTCGCTAAAATAAATGTAAATCCTCTTACTTCAATAAGTTTTGCCTCAGTAAGTTCAGCAATTTTTCTTGCAAACTCTTTTCTATTTTCTACTTCTATTCCTATTTTTATCTTAACTACTTTATGTTCCTTTAGCCGTCTTTTTATTTCATTTATAATTTCTTCTGTTACTCCTTTTTTGCCTATTCTTACATCTGCATGACTAGCTTTTGCTTTTTTTATTAGTTGTTTTATACTGTAATTTGTATCTTCTTGTCCATCCACAATATAAACATGTTCTTACTAAGACTTTATTTTTTATTCTTCTTCTTTCAGTGATTCCGATGATAAGGGGAGTAAAACATTTTCTACAAAATAGTCTTTTGTACTCTATTGGTATTTTAAACTTTAATTTCCTTGAATAAAGTAGTGCAAGCTTTATATACATTCTTGCGAGCTCTATATTATTATTTTTAGCAAGCTCAATTGCGAGTCTTATGAGCTGTAATGATCTCTTTTTATACATCTTCACATTTTTTACTCTGACCATTATTGACTAGTAGTGTGAAAATCAACCTTATATTACTTGACTCATCCCTAGAGCTAGTTCCAAAAGAAATAGCTTCTCATCCAGCTGTAATTAGAAATGCAAGGAAAAGGAATAAAAAGCCAGAACATACAATTTTAGACATTTCGTTACATTATCATGCAATGAAAAACCTTCCAAATTGGCGGAAGAGAGGCAGACCAGACATTGTACATTTAGCGCTTTTAATGTTTCTCACAGAGAAAGTTCCGATAAAGGGAGAAGTTTATATTCATACGATAGATGGTAAAATTATATACGTAAATAGTGATATGAGACCTCCTAAGAATTACAATAGATTTATTGGACTAGCTGAACAGCTTTTGTTGCATGGTCAAGTTCCAATAAATGATGCAAATCCTTTAATGAAAATATTAAACATTAAACTAACTGATCTAAAGAGTAAGTATAAAATAGGTGTATTAAGTGAAGATGGTAAAAAAGTAAAACCAGAGGAGTTATGCAATTTAGGAGAAAATTGGTTACTTGGCGTTGGTGCTTTTCCTCATGGTGATTTTTCGGAGGAAATTAAAGGTGTTGCAGATGAGTATTTTTCTATAAGTAATTATAAACTGGAAACTCACCAAGTTATATGCAGGATTATTTCTGCCTGTCTTCAACAGTTAGGTTGGCCTTAGCTTTGACTAGTATAATTCCTCCTGGTGAAGGTGTCATTGATAAAATATTAAATCCATATTCTTCTAAAATTTTTTTAAGTATATGAGCTGCACATGTTGTGGATTCTAATCCAAATCCAGTACCAGTAATTCTAAAATCTATTGTATCACCATTTTGTTTTACTGAAATGTCTTTAATGGGTAACATCTCTTTAATTTTATCATAAATATCTAGTAGCTCACTTATAGTTGATGCTTTAGTTTTTAAATATGAAGCTACTTGCATTCCTGTGGTTTCACAAATTTCTATGGCCTTCTTTTGATCACTATCATAAGCCATTTTTATTAAATTTTCTAAGTACCATACAGTAACAGGAACAATCTCTAAGTCTCTAATTATTCTATAATATTCTACGAGGGATATTAAAGTTTCAGAATCGCCACCTTCTTTTAATATTTCTGCAACGGCTTTTAGTGCCAAATTAGTTATTGCATATAACGTATAACCTTTTTTCTTAGCTTCTTGTTCCAGCTCGTCTAATATATCTGAGTCAGCTGCTATATTAACTCTTGGCAAATTTACACCACAAAATACTATTAAAAAATGAATGTTAAATAGCTTATCTTTCCTACTTTATAAAAATTAGTGATGTGGTGAGAAGGCTATTATATCAAATATTACGAAAAGGATCAATAGGATAACAAATACTCCAAGATACCAATTATCATACTTAAATAAGGCTTTAATAAGATCGCCGAAAGAATTTATTTCATATTCTTCACTCTTCTTTTCAGCCATAATTTCACCTTAAAAATACTTAATTTTATCATTAATAAATTTATTGTCCAATATCTTATAAAAACTTCATTAAAGTATGTGATATAATGAAATTTATAATTCTCAAGGTAATATAAATCTGTGGACTTTGCTGAGATAGTAAGATTACTTAGAGTAATAGGGCCTAATATAAGATTATTATCAAAATTATCTAAAATAGAAGAGAGTGTATTATACGATTTTCTTAGTAAGATTCAAAGTCTTAAGTTTACTCCCATCACTAAGATATCAACTTTATCTATATGTGAAAAAGGAATAATCAGAAGAAGTATAAAAAATAATAAAGGCTTAGCATTAGAAGGAGACTTCGAAGTAAAGGAAATTAGAAATTATTCTGGAATACCTACTATGTATAATTTTTTACTTGATGAATGGGATCTTTCACTAGAAGTTAAGTCTGATTATGTTTCAGTTTATCCTCACGAGTTTGATAAGATAGAAATAATTTCGTCGCTAAAATCCTTATCACTCAAAGAGCCATTATTAAGTATGATAAGAGCTTCTTCAATTAAAGGTTTTATAGTAGACTATGGAAAAAGAGATTTTTATATTGATGTTCTAACTTTTGATACTGATATAGTAGATTCACTTCAATACATTCCTTTTATCAGAATAGGGTTTTTGTTAAAGGATTCTGAAGATTTACCATTTTATTTAATTGAATTATTTGTTCCAGAGAAATATCTTACGTTTACTATTAAGATCATAAGATATATTTGTGAGACAAAAAAGTGTCAAATACTAATAGCAACTGATAACTTCTGGTCTTCAAAAAAGATTATATGATATCAATTTTCTTTACTTTAGGTAATATTCCTCTATCTGCTGTTAAATTATAGAATATTTCCATACCTCTTTTTACATCTTCTAATGGTACATTATATTCCTGTATATCAGCCCAGATAGTTTTTCTTATAATTTCCTCATCAATGTTCTCTTTATGTGCTTCTTTCATTATTTCAGCATCTTTTCTTATAATTTCATCAATATGTTTCTCAGCATACTTCTTACTTTTTTCATAAACCTCCTTGAATTTAAGAGCAATATCCTTTCCTAAGTCTTTATTAATCACCACTGTTCCTAAAGGCATAGGAACGTTTCCTGCCAAGTTCTTCCATAAGTCCCACATACTAGTTACTCTATTAACTTTTATTCCAAGTTTTTCTAAAGCATACATCATTTTTATCTCATGTACTGCAACTAATGCATCCCCTTCTTTTCCTAAGGCTTTTATCTCATCTAACACTTTCTTTACAATGACTAGTTTATTATACTTTCCTATCAAGAGTTTGTAAAGTGTAAATGCTGTAGTATTATGACCATGTACAATAATTCTTGACTTCTTTAAATCTTCAATTGATAGAGGAGTAAGTGATATTACAGGCATTCCAGTTATACCATCTATGGCAGAGGCAATTGCATTTCCTAGAATATAATAATCGTCTTGTATATATGGATACATAGCTGCTGAAGGTACTGCTACATCAACTTCCTTCTTTAATACCTTTTCATTAGTATCTTGGACCGTTGTAATTATCTCAAATTCTAAATTAAAACCTTCAGGTTTTATTATTCCCTCAATTAATGGTATAAATGGATATAGATCTCCAGAATCAGCTAATGGGCCAACTTTTATTGTTACCATATTCCTTTCTTATATGTGGATAATAAAAATGTTTGTCGCAATAGGTTCCACAAACAAAGCTAAAGTTGAGGCTGTAAAGGAAGCTTTAAAGATTATAGGCCTTAATGCTGACGTAATAAGCGTAAATGTTGAATCTGGAGTTTCTTCTCAACCTTTTTGCCATGAGACTTTTGTTGGTGCTAAAAATAGGGCTTATAATGCTTTAAACGCAACAAATGCAGATATAGGAATAGGAATCGAAGGAGGTATTTGTTATTATGAAAATAAATACTTAGCATTTGCTGTGGTTTATGCTGCGAATAAAGAAGGATTAGAAAATTTTTCTTTTTCAATGGCATTTTCTCTTCCGTATAGTATGGTTAAACATATTCTTGAAGGTAGAGAATTAGGAGAAGCTACAGATTTAATTTTTTCAACTAAGGATAGCAAACAACATGAAGGTGCAATAGGATATTTAACTAAAGTGATTACAAGAAAAGAACTTTATATTCAACCAGTAATAGCTGCACTTTACCCATTCTATAATAAAATAGAATAGCTACAATCTTGCGCAAAGAAAGTTTTGTTTCTAATAAAAGTTACTTTATGTTTATAATCCTTCTAAATATCTTTAATAATGTCATTTAGTGAAGCTTCTCTTTACTTAGGAGTACTATGAAAGTACTTAGTAATATGTTCTTTAATAGGATTAACAGCTATTCAAGGAATTATGAATCATATTTTAAATGGAAATTTACTGATTACTAAATTTGTGAAATGATAATATATTGAAAATAAATACTCATATTCTTTATGTATTATCTTCCTACTAATCCTAAGAATAATTTCCCTATCTCAGGCAATTTTACAGTATCATGCTCATTCGGTCTTGGTACTGAAGCTAGATATATTCCGTATTGTTCTCTAATACCATTTTCTTTTGGTTCACCATAAGGAGAGAAAAGTATGAAATCCTCTACTTTATTAATTACTTCTTTAACGAATCCATCTATAATCTTATATATTTCACATTTACTTTCCTTTCCATCATTAAGTAATATTCTATCTATTGCATTTACACTAACAATAACTGGATAATCATCAATATACTCAAAGATAGCCTTCTTTACTTTTTCTATTTCTTCGCTAGTAGATAATGAATTATTATAAGGTAAATTTACTTCTCCATAAGTAGGATTAGTTATCGGTATATTAATTAAAACTGAATTGGTTAACTTAGCTAATTTTAATTCTGGTACATTAGTGAGAAATTGGTCAGTTTTTACGTACTCCATTTGGAGTATTGATAGCCACGCTGGAGTAGGATGATAATTTAACTCTTTATTAACTACAACTCCTCTAAATGTACTACTAAAGAGCATCATTAAAAATCTAGGATTACATTTCATAAAACTAGAATAACTTAGTCCTGGAATACCAAGAAGAATTGGTTTCAATTTTATTCACCTAATAAATTCTTAATTCTTATCTCTATTTCTTCTCTTGGAACAGCACCTATAATTTCATCTACTGGTTCACCATCTTTAAAGAAGATAACTGTAGGTAGACTCATGACACCATATCTTGCGGCAATATCTGGATTTTCGTCGCTGTTTAACTTTCCAAATCCAACTTGTGGATAATCTTCTGCTAATTCCTCAATTATGGGTGCAAGGATTAAACATGGTGCACACCACTCTGCCCAAAAATCAACTACTGCGATTTTGTGCGAAGCTAAGAAAGAGTCAAAGTTTTTACTATCTAAATGAATTACTTCTCCTTTAGGCTTTTGGCTCATAAGTTCTTTGGCTTTCTTCTCTAGCAATTTTCCTAATTCAGGGTCTTTCTCAGTTGTCATACTAATTTTATCTTTACTCGTCATTTAAAAAGTTTATTTTATCTTATCTTTTATAAATAATTTATGGCTGATTTAACTATAATAGGTTCTGGAATCACGGGACTACTTATATCAAAGCTTTTTAATGGAGAAAGTGAGATATATGAAGACGTAAGAGGGATAGAAAAACTTAATTCTAATGCAAGTTTATGGACAATTATACCTCCTTTATGTGGGAAATATAAACAAATTTGTGAAAATTCCATAAATTTTTATGAAGAAATGGGTAATAAATACAATATCTTTCATAAAAGAGTATATACTTTAACAGATAAAGAACTTAGTAATAACGTAATAAGTGAAGATGAATTAGCAAATTTAGAACCAAATCTAAGGATAAATAGTACGCTTAGAAAAATAGAAAATAGTTTCTTTATTGAAGGTGAGGAATTAATTAAAAAACTAGCTCTTGAGAGTAATATTAAATTCGGGAAAAAAGTTGTTGCTATAGATGTAAAAAATGATGAAATTAAATATATAAAATTAAGTTCTGGTGAAAAAATAGCGATTAAAAGATTAATAATTGCGGGAGGATATGGAATTAAGGAACTATATCCAATTGATCTTATTCCTTATAAAGGACATCTTGTGATTACAAAATCTCCCTATAGTTTAACTGGAATTATTCATTATAAAGGGAAAATAATGGTAAAAGGAGAAAATAATCTTTATATAAATGGAGACTCTATTAATGATTCTTCTCTTTCTTTTGACTATGAAATAATTAAAGACCATATTTACACGTTATCTCAAATTTTTCCCTTAGATATAGATTTGAAGATAAGAGTGGGAATTAGAAGCGTATCTAGTGACGGCGAACCAATAGTTAAAAAAATATATAAAAATGCTGTAATAGTTACCGGTTTCAGATTTGGTTTTGCCTTAGCACCTTATTTAGCTAAAGAAGCTTTAAGAATAATCGAGGAGATGTAGAATGGATATCAGAATTATTTACTCAATTCAAGATGCTGTAGGTAAAACGATAAAAGAACTTGGATACAAGTTTGAAGAAATTAATGAAGACATTATAGACTTTAGATACGAAAAGGGAGACGTTATAGTAGTTTTTTCAAGACATGAGAGCTCTTCTAAAATACCATCCTTAACTGTGCATTATCCTGGTAATCCTATTGATAAGACAATGGGTGGAGAGCCAAAGAAATTAGGTATAGCTTTTCCTTCACTGTTGACTTCAATTTATAGGGAAATAAGAAAAATTAATATAGATATAGAAAAAGCCATAGAGGCTACACATCACGGACCCACATATCAACATATACCAATCATCTTTGTAGAGATAGGTAGTTCTAAGGAATATTGGGAAAACAAGGAACTTGTAAAAACTTTAATAGAAGCTACATTAAGAGGTATAGATAAATATAAGGACATAGAATGTGAAAATAAAATAGTAGGTTTCGGAGGGACACATTATACCCCATATTTTTCTCTATTAGCCGAAAAGAGTTGTGTAGGGCATATAATCTCTAAATACTATCTCGCAGAACTTTCTAACGAAGTTATATTACAAACAGTTAATAATACAATAGAAAAGATTGACACGGTTATGTTTGATAATGTAAACTCGAAGATCAGAGAAAAGATAGTTAATTTACTAGCCACTTATAAATTAAACTTCAAGTTTAGATAATAATTCATTAGTAATTATTGGTGCACCAACAGATAAAATTCTACAATTATTAATACTCTCACATCTAACAATAGTTATGCTGGCATTAGGAATATGTAGTCCCCACGCTGAAATATCATCAAGATCTAAAACATAGGCTAAAAAAGCTCTAATAGGATCAAAATGGCTAACTGCAATTACTGTTTCTTTTTCTTTTATTACGCTTTCTACAAAGTTAACCATTCTTCTCTTTAATGAATCCCACGGTTCTACTCCTTTTACATTAAGCTCTTTTCTTGCTACTCTTAATTTCCAATGGTCAAATTGGTCTATTTTAGTATTATTTAATTCTCCTAGTTCTCTTTCTCGTAACCTATCATCTATAATAGGGATGATATTTAAAACCTCGCCTATTATCATAGCTGTTTGGTAAGCCCTTAAAACTGGACTACTGTATATTTTTTTAGGTGATATTTTTTTAAGTTCATTTGCGGTGTTGTAAACTTGCCTTCTTCCTTCATCAGTTAAAGGATAACTATTTATATCGTCTGATAAAATCCTATTTACGTTCGAAATAGATTGACCGTGTCTAATGAATACAATTAATGTCATCAAATCTTTTTTACGTTTAATCTTAATATTATTATCGTAAGAAAGATTTTTCAACTGTAAATACAGTATAAATAATATGGACACTACTATTGGTGTTATAGGAAATAAAGTTGTTCATGTCATAAAAGAAAATGATAGCGTAAAAACCGCGGCCGAAGAAATGAAAAAGCATAATCTAGGAGCGCTAGTTGTGATTGATGACAATGATAAGATTGTTGGCATAATAACTGAAAGAGATATAGTGAAAGTTGTAGCTGAAGGTAAATTAGATGCTAAAGTTAAAGACTATATGACGAGAAATGTAATAGGAGTTACTGAGGATACACCAATTACAGATGCATTAGAAATTATGTTAGATCATGGATTCAGACATTTACCTATAATAGGTAAAGACGGAAAGGTTATAGGTATAGTATCTATTAGAGATTTATCAAAGGCTATATTAGATCCTCATTTCTTTCAATTTAAAAAAGAAGCTGCCGATGTAAAAGGTTCTGGTTATGTTTGTCCAGTATGTGGTATGGAAATTGATGAATACGGGTACTGTGGTTGTGGTGCAGGATCTGGATAATGTAGAATGATTATATAATTTGCAATATATTTTCTTGTCTCTTATATAATAAATTAGGTTACAAAATTGAAATTTTAATTCATTAAATCACACTAAAGGGATTAATACATATTATAGTTGGTTGATAATCTTATTTTTGAGAAAAATGATAGCATTAAAAGATAAGTACAAGTTCTTATTAAACGAGAAACATTGTGCTCATATTTTGTAAATAGATTTAAGTACTTAGAATTCGTTTTTTAGATTAATGATAATATTCTATGCAATAGGTGAAAGAGATAGGGCAAAAGAGTTAGTAAGAATAATTACGAAAACTAGATGGAAAACAGTATCTAAACATGCAATAAAAATTTCTAGTTCTTCTATTGGTGCTTCAGTTGTGATATTCAAACCAACTAAAGCAAGTCTAGCTGTTGCTCTATGGTTAAAACAAAAGGCTGAAGAGTTAGGAATGGTTGCCTTAGTTGGTTGGTTTACTGAAATAACTAATATTCCACCAGATGTTGAAGAAGCCGTAAAAACTGATTTAAATAAATTGCTCATGAAACAACTTGATGTGCCATGGTCGCCGGAATTATCTCATTAGTTAGCTGTACCATTTCATCGCTCTTCGTTATGATTATATAATCTACAACTCCATTTAGATATTTTACTAGTTTTTCAAATCTTTTTTGATCGAAAGTCATAAATGATTCATCAACGATGAAGTATGGAGTTTTGAAGTATTCTTTTAGGGCAACTAATACTAAGATTAATGCTAATGTTGTTCTTTCAGATGATGAAAGCTTTCTAATTTCTAGTTGAGCCCCCATTCTTTTTACTATAAGTCTATAATTATTATCAATTTCAGCAGTGAAATCAAATTCCAGTTCTTTAAGTAATGATGTTGCCATCTCAGTAAATCTCTCTCTAATTACAGTTAATCTTCTAATATATTCTCTTTGTAAATCATCTATTTGTTTTGTTATTTCTTCTATCTGGTTCTGCACAGTAGTAATTTCTTCAAGAATCTTGCTTGAAACTCCTAGAGTTTGCAACTGATATTCTAAGTCTCCCCTCTTTTTCTTTAATTCTTCTAACTTCTTATCAATCTCGCTTTCTCCTTCTCCCATAGAATAAATTTCATTTATTTCATTTATTTTTTCCTCTAATTCCTTTATCTGTCTCTCATACTCGGCTATTTGATGTTTAATAGTTTCTATTTTTATCGCTAAGTTTTCTCTTTGAATTTGCTTCTCAGCTAACATTTTTTCTGCTTTTTCTATTTCTTTGATTTTTGCTTCTAGTTCATTTTTCCTAGCTATAGTAGAATTTAGTTCGGTTAAGAGCTCATTTTTGCTTCTATTAGCATTTTCTAATTCCTTTGATATAATGTCCATTCTTGTTTTCCATATAGATGGGTCTACCTTGCTTCCACATACATGGCATACTGATGCATGCTCTTTTTCTGATTCTTTAATTTCATCAAGAACTCTATTAAGTACTCCGATTTCTATATCTATACTGTTCTTTTTAGAACTTAATTCTTGTAGTTTTTTATCTAACTCAGTTAATTCACTTCTAATTTTTTCTTTTAAAGTTTGATCTGCTTTTTGCTTAAGTTCCTCAATTTCCTTATCAAGTTTTTCTAATCTAGCTTGGTTATCTCTAAGCTCTTTTTGCCTAGTTTCTACTCTACTCTTTAACTCAGTTAACCTATTTTGTCTTGTAAGAATTATGGTCTGTGCAGCATTTTTCTGTAAATTTTTTCTTTCTCTTTCTAGTTTATCTATTTCCTCATTTATTCTTTCTAATTCTCTGCTGATATCTTTAATTTCTTGGTATTTTTTTGTTAATTCTTCTTGTCTTGTTTTAAGTTCAGTTAGTTTTCTTTCTAATTCTTCTTTTTTTGCTTTTAATTCTTGTACTTTAGATGTTTTTGAAATAAACCATTCAACATTTTCATCTCCAGTAATAATTCTAGCTAATAACTGATTCTCTGGAGAGAAATAAGAAAGTAGTAGTGCTCTATCATCATCCATTATTAAATTCTTTTCTTCTTCTATTTTGTTCTTTATTCTATGAAATCTTCTATAATATAGTTTGTTATCAAGTTCTACCTCTACATAACCTTCATCACTAAAAACATTTAACAGGTCTGCAGCCGTTATTGAAGAAGTTAAGAGAGAAACTAATGCCTTTGTTAAAGATGTTTTTCCATACGCATTTGGCGCTTTATACAGTGTTAGTCCTTTTTCTACTGATAGAGTAAGTTCCCTAGTTATTCCTCCTATATTTGATACTCTAACCTTCATTATGTGCTTTTTCTTTTTATACCTTAAAAATGTTATGCCATATTTCTAATATACTATATATAAATTTATCATATTTTTCTAGCAAATTTATAATAATTTTGATTAGTCTAATATGGCTTGTATTAAAATCTTAGTATCTTGAATAAATAATTTAACCGATTAATCCTTATCAAAATATTGTGAGAAAAACTATATTTGATACAGATACTGCTAGTGATGATGCAATAGCGCTTATGTTAGCTTTAGATTACTTTGAAGTACTAGGAGTTACAATAGTTGCAGGAAATGTAAAATTTGAAAATGAGGTGAGTAACGCTTTATTTACACTAGAGTACTTAAGTAGGCCTGATATTCCAGTGTATTTAGGTGCACAAAGACCGTTACTTGGTCAATGGAGAACAGTTGAAGAAGTTCATGGTAAAAACGGTTTCGGGGATTGGGAGTATCCAAGTCCATTGAAGAAACCTGAGAGCGAGTTTGCAGCAGATGCAATAATTAGATTATCTAAGGAATATGAAGGAGAATTAGAGATTTTAGCTGTATCTCCTTTAACTAATATAGCATTGGCATATCTAAAAGATCCAAAAATTATTAATAGAATAAGAAAAATATGGATAATGGGAGGAGCATTTACTAGAGGAAATACAACAGAAATAGCTGAATTCAATTTCTGGGTAGATCCTGAAGCTGCACAAATAGTACTAAATGCTGGATTTGATATAACCATAGTTCCTTGGGAAATAGCAGAAGAGAGCGCTACTATAACAGATGAAGAATGGAATAAAATAGAAGATATTAATACTAAAAGATCTGAATTTTTCATTAAAGTTAATAGAGTTCTAAGAGAGTACTCTAAATCAGTAGGTTCCAGAGGAAGCGTTCATCCAGATTCGCTAACTGTAACGATAGCCTATGATAATTCTGTTGCTATTGAAAAGGTAAGTAAGTATGTTAATGTTGAGTTATGTTCTAGATCTCGCGGTGCAATGTTAATAGATTGGTATGGTTTAAATAAAAGAAGACCCAATGCTGAAGTAGTAATTAAGGCAGATTCTCAAAAATTTAAGAAGTACCTATTTGATTCTCTCTCAAAAGCTTAGAGCATTCAGCAATAGCAACGATATTTAATGTTTTTGTATAAATACCCATTTTTTCTAATTCTTCGTATAAAAATTTAAGATCTATGTTAGTTATATCTATTATCTGATTCGTATCTTGACAATAAACATTAATATGTAGATCTCTTTTTATTTCATACCATGTAATTCCATTTATCTCAAATGCATTTAATATGCCAGCCTCAGTTAGTGAATTTAGAGTATTATATACGGTAGATAGACTAATACTAGGTTCGCTTTTCTTTAACTCATTATATATTTGTTCACCGCTAAAATGCCCACCTTTATATAGTATTCTGAGAATAGATAGCCTTTGAGGAGTAACCTTAAGTCCATGACTTCTTAATATATTAGCTAATTCTACTTCCATCAAGTAGTTACTATTATAACAAAGCCATTTAAAATTTCCTTTATACTCTTTGTTTTTTGGTAGCAAAAAAGATAAAAAATAATAATATAAATTAAGTATATGAAAGTTTTAGTCGATATAGCGGTTGAACCCTTAGGTACTTCATCCACGAGTATTTCGAAATATGTAAAAAAGGTATTTGAAATATTAGATAGAAGAGGTATTAGATACTACCCAGCCCCTTCTATGACAACAATAGAACTTGACGATATTACACAGTTAGGCTACTTATTAAAGGAAATAAACGATGAACTTGAAAAAATGGGGGTTAAACGAGTTGTAACTTTACTTAAAATAGATGATAGAAGAGATAAAGAAAATAGTATTGATCATAAACTAGAAGTAATTAAAAAGTAGAAGTATATAATTTTAACTCCAGTAAATATTTTCTTACTTTTTCATCGGTAAGAGCTCTAACAATATCAGTAGTTGTAACAATTCCTTTCAATTCTCCATTAGCGCTTACTATAGGTATTCCCTTCACTTTTCTATTAGCCATTAATTTTGCAGCATAGTTCAAATCTTCATTTTCATCCATTACTACAATAGTTGGTGTCATGACTTCTTTTACCTTTATCTTAAGGTCTTTAAATTTCAATACTGGAGCCAGATATAACAAGTCAGTTGTAGTAATAGTTCCGAGTATTTTTCCATTATCTTCAACAATTAGTCTTCCTATATTTTTTTCTAGTATTATTTTTGTTACCTCATCTAGAGTTGAATCCTTATTTACTGTTATTGGGTTCTTACTCATATACTCACTTACTTTATGAATACCCCTAATTAATGTAGCATAATATTGAGCTAAGTCACTTTTGATAATCATGCCCAGTATTTTTCCTGTATCTGATATCACTATTAATAATGGTGCTTTTTTCTCTATCATTATTTGTGATGCTTCTAAGGGTTCAATTGAACTATTGACTGTTATTATATCTTTTTTCATTGCCTCTGAGACATAAACACTATCTAATTCTCTATCACCCATTCTGTAAATAAAATTAAGGACATCTTTCTGTGATATTGAGCCTAAAGGAATTTCATTCTCATCTGCGACTATTAGCTTAGGTACATACTCCATAGTCATAATTTTTACTGTATGTAATAAACTATCGTGTGGTCTCACTATTACGGGTTCTCTAATTATGCTCATCAAATTAGTATACAAAATTTAAGTACATAAAAGCTTAGTTTATTATTTGATGGAAAAGTTTAGAGAAATTTTAATTGATATCACTTTATCTTCTCACATACCTAATTATAAGGATCTCTTTTATGAGGGTAAAAAGAAAAGAGATTTGTGTGCTTATTATGATGGTACTTATTGTAAAAGATTTAGAATAACTAACACTAATATCCCTGCAAATTGGATAAGTGGTAATAAAATGAATCCTCATCCTATTATATGTTTTATATGTCCTCATTTTTCTATTAGATATGAGGAAAAGGAAGTAGCTTTAGACCTTTTTGATATTTTATTATATTATGAAGAATTAAGAGAGACTATAGAAAGAGAAATAAACTTTATTGAAAATAAAATGATGGGGATTAATTATCCTTTATCTTTAAAAAGACGAAGAGACGATCTAATAGCCTTACTTAATGATGTCACAATAAAAATAAAGGTATTAAAGGAATTATTGAGGGTATTTAAATAATGGAAATTTTTACTGACCCAGAAGGGTATAAAAGATGGTATGAAATTCATAATAAGATTTACGAATCTGAGAAGAGACTAGTATCTGAATTTAAACCTAAAAATTGCTTAGATATAGGTGCAGGTCCAGCTATTTTTCATGAAATATTTTCTGGTAATACAATCTCTCTAGATATATCAATTTTTATGCTTAAAGAAATAGGAGAGAAAGAAGATAAAATTCTAGCTGATGCAAATTTTCTTCCTTTTAGAGATAACTCGATTCCTTGTATATTTATCTCTGTAACGATTTGTTTTTTAAATGATATTTCTCTATTCTATAAAGAAGTAGAAAGAGTTACAAAAGAAAGAGTAGTAACTTGTTTTATACCACGTAATTCTACATGGGGTGAATATTATTATGAACTTGGATTAAAAGGGCATAAATATTATTCTCATGCAAATTTCATCAAGAAAGAAGATTTATACAATATACTTAAGAAATTCTTTGAAATATCTACAATTAAGTCTACTTTATTTTTCTCACCAGACGAGCCTGAAAAAATGGATAGAATAGAAGATGGTGATAAAGGGTCTTTTGTTTGTGTTGAAGCTAAAAAGAGGTCGTCGGCCCCTCACTCATCGGTGCTTAACAGCCTCTCATGAGGGTGAATCCTACCAGACCCAATATTTTTATTTTACAATAAGATAATAAATTATGATGAGACGTGCCGTTATAATATATTGGATGATCTTTGTTGCATTTCTTATACCATTTATCCTTGGTAAAAATGTGATTGCGCTAGCCGAAAGTTTTCATGACCTTATTGATGCGCTCACTATTACATTCTCCTATTACGTTACGAGAATAGTAAATAATTCCTCATCAGTATATACCTATGGATTACATAGACTAGAGGTTCTTTCGGCCGTAATAAATTTGATGATAATAATATTTGGTTCGATTTTTACATTATATCTTTCATTAATTTTTTCTAGTAGTGAATACTCTTTATTAACTATAATACTTTCTATGATAGTAATTCCACTACTACTTTCAATAGAAAATGAAGATGAAAAAGATTTTAATAAAAAATCTGTAGTATTGCACTCTCTATTTGATATCTTATCCTATATAATAGGAATTTTGGTTCTTATAGTATATCACATAACTTCTATAAATATAGTTATTTTATTAGGAGTAATTTCTATAGTAATTCTAAGCATTTTCATGTCTATAAATCCTTTAAAGCAATCTTTTTTGATTATGCTAGAAGGTTCTCCAATAAATACTAATGAACTAGAAAAGGATCTTAAAGGTATAAATCCAGGGGTTCATCATATACATGTTTGGGCTATATGTGGGCATATCAAAGTAGCAACTATTCATGTTGAAGTTAACGAGAATATGACTGTTAAAGAGATTGATGTAGAAAGAGAAAAAATACAGAGATTTTTAAAAGAAAAATACGATATAGATCATGTCACAATTCAGTTTGAGTCTAAAAAAGTTGACTAGGCCACCATTCAATATCTTTCTTTTTTATGTTAAGTAATTGTTTTATTCTCTCTCTATCTTGTCTAGATACTTTAACATCAGTATGAACTTTTAATAATGGGTAGGGATATCCCTTAATGCTTATAGGAGATAATATAGAAATAATATTCTCAATTTCATTGTTAAACATCTCAATTTTCAATATTTTTTCTCCTTCTTTTAATCTGGTGTAAAATGAATAAAATGATGCATTTGATAATATGGTAGAAGCCTTTGGCGAAATAATATTTTCACTACTTATCTTTTTTTCAATGCCAATAGTATAACCACAATTCTTAGTAAATAATTCTAATAAGGAGACATCACTTATATTCTCTTGAAATAACTCTGTAGATTTACTATTCTTGGATATCCAAACAAGTTTGCCTTTATATTTACTAATTAACGCAGACATAACTAATTGGTTTTCTGCAACTAAATACTTATGCATAAGTTCTTCATCATTTTCCTCTAATGAGTAAATTTTATCGTCCATCACATCAATATCATCTAATAATGATATTTTTGTTGAAAATTTATGCTTACCAATTTTCTTAACTATACTTCCATCAAAGAGAATATATTCAGCTTTATCTCCGTGCTTTAATCCTAATTTTAACTCTAGCAGTTGCATTAAAAGTGATACTCTCTCTTTAGCCATATTACCAGGTCTTAAAACGCCAATCAAAGCTTTAGAATCTATAGGAGTAACATTAAATCCTTCTGCTTTCACAATTTCAGCGTTTACTATATAAACTATTCCAGAACGTAATTCTTTGATCCACATTCCACCGTCTATTGCTAATACGGTAGAAAGCTTGCCTTGAGTTTGGCAGTATTCCTTCCACTTTTCTTTTATTTTTTCTTTTAACAAATTATTGGAGGTCTCATCTAACAAACTAATCTGTTTTTCAATTTCATTTTTTCTAGATAATAATAGCTCATAGACATCCTTAATCATTGTTTATCACCTCAACTTTACTAGAATCTCCTCTCTTTTCTAACCTTATAATATAATCTCCAGCTTGTAATAACTCTTCATCATGGGTTACTACAATAATTTGGGGTACTACTTCAACTGTTGATCTAATTATGTCTATTAACTCTTTCTTTCTATACTCATCAAGATTTACTGTGGGTTCATCTAAAATTAGAAATCCTACCTCGTTCATAAGAGATTTAGCAATAGCTAACCTTAATGCTAGGGCTATTGAAACTCTTTCTCCTCCGCTTAATAGATTAACTGGAAGCCTTTGACCAGAAGTAGTATATGCATAAATTCCATTCTTATCGTTGAAATCAACCTCAACTCTGGTAAATGATAATTCAAATCGAGATAAAATACTATTTAAAGAATCTTCTACCAAGCTTTTTACAGTATTCATTAAATAAGCCTGTAATTTATCCTCTGCTAAATGCTCTCTTAACTTTTTGAGTTTATCGTAAGCGGTAATTAATTTTTGTTTATTTTTTAATTTTTCTTCATAATCTTTTATTTGCTCCTCTAATCTTTTAATATCATTTTCCAGCACCTCTTTTTTACCTAATAATTCACCTTTTTTACTGTTAATCTCGCCAAGTATTTTTTCCAGCACCTCTTTTTCTCTTTTTATTTGCTGAAATCTATTAGGATCAAAATTCAAAAGTTGAAGTTCATCAGTTAGCTTCTTAATTTCTTCTTCGTTTTGCTTAATTTTTTGTTTTGCTGTTTCGATTTTAGCTAATAATGTATCTAATTCACGTAGCTTATTTTCCTTTCCTTTTATTTCTTGTATTCTCTTTTCAATATCTCTAATTTTCTGAGTTAAGTCAGTATTATAATATTCTCTCACCTTATTCATAATTTCTTCTATTTCCTTTTCTAATTCTATTTTCTGTCTTTCTAACTCTCTAATCTTCTCTTCAGTTACATCGTAATACTTCAAGTACTCTTCATATTTCGGTTTAAGATTTTTTTCTTCCTCTTTTAATCTTATATATTTTTCATGATATATACTTAGTCGTTCTATTTCATTTTCTATTTCTTCTATTTCTTTTCTTAGTTCTTGTTGTTGTGTTAACAAATTATTATAATCTGCTAAATTCCTAATCGCTATGTCCTTTTCTTTTGACTTTTTATTTATGATCTGATTTAATTCTGAAATTAGTCCATTGATCTTGTTTATTTCTAATTTAAATTTTTTATTTAATTCATCTAATTCTTTTAATTTTTCTATGATTTCGTTTTGTATTTTTCTTTTATGATCATCAGAAAGTTCTCTGCCACATACTGGGCATACATTTCCCTTAACTTGGTTTAAATTTCCTAGAAGTTTATTTAACTCTTCAATTCTTCCTTTTATTTCACCTAGTTGGCTAGCTAATTTTTCTCTTTCTTGATTTTTATTATTTAGGTCCTCATTTAATTTTTGTAATTCCTTATCTAATTCTTCTATGTTTATACTAATTTTTCTATTAGAAATTTTGCTCTCAATTTCACTAAGTTTTATCTTTAAAGATTTTAATCTATCTGAAAGAGAATTAAATTTTCGTTCTTTTTCTTCTAACTCTTCTAGTTCTCCTTTAATCTCAATATATTTTTTATAATCTTCTTCTAGTTCTCTTTTTCTCTTTAATTTTTCTTCTAGATCAGTTAAGTTTATCTTTATCGTTTTTAATGATTTTTCTTTTTCTTGGGCTAATTTAATTTTGTTCTGAGCTTCTATTATTTTTTCTTTCTCCTCTATTAATTTATCTTTTTCTAGTATATCTTTCTCTAATTTTTCTTTCTCCTCTCTTAGTCTATTTTCATCTTTAACCTCCTCTCTTAGTTCGGAAATATCGTCTTTTAGTTTATTTAGGAGTGATATAAGTTCTACGTATCTTTTCTCTTTTTTCTCTTCTTCCTCATTTAATTTTACTATGTCCTCATACTTTTTCCTTTCTTTTTCTTCTTTTATATTTAAATCCTCCAGTTCTCTTTTTATATTTTCTAGTTCTTTCTCTTTTTGAATTTTTTGGTTTTCACTTTCGTTTTTATATTTTTCTAAACTCTGAAGCTCAATAATTTTATTGTTTATTTTATCCATGACTTCTTTTATAGGACCGTTAGAATCCCTAAGCTTTTCGATTTTGTCAATCTTTAATATTTTTTTGGTTACATCTGGTAGATTTTCGAACACAGACTCAATTTTACCTTGGCCTACTATTATAGTAGATTTTAATACTTCTTCATCTAGATTAAGCAGCTCTTTTATTTTTTGAGATACTGTAGTAGCACCTCTTGCAATAGTTCTTCTTGTATCATTAGTTAGTTCAGAGATTGTATCTTCTGACGTATATTGATTTGGAGCATTTCTTTTTATAACATAGATTTTACCTTTATTTTCTAGATATAAAGTTACAGTAGCTCTGCCTGCTCCTCGTTTTATTAAATCTTCTTGTTTCTTTGCATCTCTCAATGATTTCCTAAATAGACTAAAACTTATTGCATCGATTATCGAGCTTTTGCCTGCACCGTTATGTCCTATTATAACGTTAACAGTTCCCTTAAATTCTATTAATGACCTATCATGACTTAAAAAATTTTCAATGTCAATTCTTCTTATTATCATTTTCAACACCAATCATTTTCATTAATTCTTCCTTAACATATTCTCTTTCATCAGCTCGGTTAATTATATCAACTATCATTCTGGCTTCAGTCTCTGAAAAATTAGCAATTTTAACTAGATAATTATATATTAAATTTTCTATTGTAGTATCTGTTGGTAAATCAATCTTAACATCTTTTTCGTCTTTCTCTTTTGTATTATCTTTATATATCCTCCAATAAGGAGCAAAGTTATTAATTTCTTGTAGCTCTTTCATTAAGACATTTTTAGGAATAGACTTTCCTTCAAGTATAATATGAAATATAGGTTTTTTCTCATTATTTGTATCATATTTCTCTCTTAACTTTCTTATCTCTTCCCTTAGATTATTAGTGTTTAAAGTTACTACATATTGCTTTCGAACATCTATGTTAATTTTCTGGATTGTAGGTATATCACCAGAGAAATCTATGAGCGTTGCACCCTTTCCCTCTTTCTCATATCCTTCTATTTCTTCTTCCCTCAATATATCTGGTGAGCCAGCTATCTCAATAATTCTTCCACCATCAAGCTGAAATACCCTTCTTGTATGAAAGTGACCTAAAGCATAATAGGAAAAAGCTTTAGGTAAATCGTCTATTTGTATCTGCCATGCTCCCTCATAGGGTAATACCTCCTTTAAACCTTGATGTAAGAGCAGTATACTTTTCTTATTTTCCGGTTTTAATCTAGAAAGTAATTCTTTTAGTCTCTCTTTGGCAACATTTGGAACATGTGAAATACCATAAATAGTAATTTCACCTAATTTATACGGTGTATCTGGTTTAGACAAGAATTTAATTAAATCAAATTCTTCTAATATTTTCTGAGGATAGATAGCTGTAAACTTTTTTGGACTATCATGATCTCCTGCAATAACTATAAATGGAATTCCAGCTTCTTTTAACCTTTTAAGTTCTCTTATAGCTACTATTTCTGCCTTATTTGGTGGATCATTTATATCGAATAAATCACCGGTATGTATTATACCATCTACATGCTCTTTAATAGCTATATCAATAAGTTGTGAAAAAGTATCATATACATCCTGTTCCCTAAAATCAAGATTATACTGTCTCTTACCTAAATGCGTATCAGAAATATGTAAAATTTGCGTCTTACTCACCCCAATTCAATACATCTGCATGCTCCTCAATTTCTTCTTTAGCTTTCTTCCATTCTTCTATTAGGTTTGGATCGCTTCCAGCTAGTTTTCCCTCAAACTTATCAATTTTTACTATAGCTGGCATTCTCACTATATTACCAACTATCACGGCTTCTCCTGTGTCTAAAGCTGAAAGGCCTTCGACTATATCTTCACTAAGATTGTCACTAGTTTCAAGCACATATTTCTTATCAGAAGGCTCAACCATCTTAAGGATTATCTTATTAGTCATTTGACTTAAAATATTCTCGTCAATTCCCTTAGGTCTTTGGCTAACGATTATTAGTCCTACACCGAATTTTCTTCCTTCTCTAGCGATTCTTCCAGCCCAATGTTTTGTTAGGGTGTTACTATCTTTAGATAGTAACACATGGGCCTCTTCAATAACTACTAGTACTGGAAATTTTAAACCAATTTTTCTCTTCATTTTGTTTTCTTTTCTTGAAGTTAATATTTTTCTTAAATAGTGAGAAACTATTGCGTCAATTGCATCTTCATCTAGAGAACTTAAGTTTATCACATTTACTTTACCTATTTTTATTTTATCTACAACATCACCAGCAGTGAAGTCAATAATCTCAGAGTATCTATCTAGAAAGTCTTCTATTTTATTGATAACCTCATCTTTACTATCTTTTCTTTTCTCGTTCTTACTTACTTCATCAACCTTTTTAAGTATCAAATTCCTAAAATTATTATTAAGCTCATTATAGTTTACATTACCATTTTTTAATTTTTCTTTAGTTTCTTCAAGAAAACTTTTGAACGCTCTCCTTAATATCCTATATTGAATTGTAGCATTTTCTCTAATTTCTAATAAAGTCGCAAATTCATCTGGAGTCAAATTTAGAGGATTTATTTTTGGTTCTATATTATTTAGATTCTTAATCTCACTCTCATAATATTCTCCGTGATAATCAAAAATTAGCACTGATCCAAATACCTCAGATAACCTAGAGGAAAGAACGGCCACTGTATTAGATTTTCCAGATCCTGTTGCAGCTAGAATAGCTAAGTGTCTGGTTAATGCGTTTACTCTGATTCTAACCTCAACATCGCTTCCAATTAATTTACCGATTCTTATAGTTCCCTCAGAAAATATTGTACTTAGTTCTTCGTTAGTTGCTAACCTCACAGGTGTTCCGGCTACTGGAGGTAAGTCAGGTTGAGAGAGTTTTCCGTCCAATTTACAAAGTAGCTTAACTTTAGCTTTCATGTAAATAGGAATTTTATTTCCCATTTGTTTTATTCGTTGTACAAGTTCAATATCGTTGAGACTATCATCAACTAAAGGACTTCCAGTAGTAATTAACGTAACTAAGCCTAATACTTTTTCATCATCATATTCTAAGGTAACGTAGTAACCAGATCTTACTTTTTTCTCTAATAACACGTTTGCTTCTTGAGTAGTTGCTGAACCAACTACATAACCAATTATCATATAAAAATAGATTAAATAGAAGAGCTTAAATAATTTCGATAAGGAAAAAGGTAATACCAAAAAATAGCTTTAAAGTGCACCAGCAACTTTTCTTGCTGTTCTTGCAATATCTTCTTCTTGCTCAGCGTATGCACATAGCATTGCTTCTATATCACTATAACCTTCAGCCTTAGCTGCTAAGGCTACTTTGTTATATTCTGCAACATGTTCAGCATTTTCTTTTTCTGCAAATTTGCTTAATACTTCTTTTACTGATAACAATTCAAGAACTTTTCTTGCTGTTTCAGCAATGTTTTTCTCTTCTTCAGCGTATGCACATAGCATTGCTTCTATATCACTATAACCTTCAGCCTTAGCTGTTAATGCAACATTATTGTATGTGCTTACGTGTTCTTCACTTTCTTTTTCTACGAATTTATTTAATATTTCTTTTACTTCTACGAGGGTCATTTTGGGAAACCCCCTTATATCTATCTTCTCTTTGAATATATAAAGATTTGTTTATCTATTTACGTTTATATTTTAAAATAGTATTCCTTACATTAAATCTGAGCCAGATTTAAGTAATTCTTCAAACC
Source organism: Sulfurisphaera tokodaii str. 7 (assembly GCF_000011205.1). Classification (NCBI taxonomy): domain Archaea; kingdom Thermoproteati; phylum Thermoproteota; class Thermoprotei; order Sulfolobales; family Sulfolobaceae; genus Sulfurisphaera; species Sulfurisphaera tokodaii. The sequence continues at coordinate 2,113,146 of NC_003106.2, read as the reverse complement.
ATTGTTTAGCTTCATTGTATTTTTCGTTAGCTTTTGCTAATAATTCTTCTTTAGATTTTTCATCTGTAACTTTGTCGGAAAGGATTTTGCTAAGCATATATTGTGTAGCTGTATATGCAAACTTCTCTTTAATCTCTTTGGTTTCAGTTTTTTCTAGTTCATTGAGCCAATTTCTTAGATATTCTGTTCCTAAATATTTATTCATTTTTTCAAAAATTCCTTTAGCATGTCCTAACTCCACTAATGCTTTTTCTCTTAGCATCTTAGCTTCTTCTTTTTTATTCAATTCCTCAAGTTTTTCTGATAAAAAATATAGGAATAAATGATCTTCACTATTGGCTAAGAATAATTCTTTTAATCCCATTTCGGTTTTTGTTCCCTTCATGAGTAAAGGATAATAGTTTAAGTATAAAAATATTTAAAATAAAGTGATGAATGACTTCAATCCTGATCGGTGAAGAAGTAACCCGAAACTGAGATAAATCCCTACTCAACACTTTATATTAATGATAGACACAAAAAGAATGCGTGCTATTGAAATAAATAGCGAGGCTTTAGGAATTCCAACTCTTTTATTAATGGAAAATGCTGGAAGAAGTGTAAAAGATGAGATCTTAGCAAGGATTAAACCGAATAATGCAGTAATATTTGTCGGACATGGAGGAAAGGGAGGAGATGGATTAGTAACTGCAAGGCACTTAGCTAGTGAAGGTGTTAAGGTAAAAGTTATTGTTTTAGGAGAAAATAAGCATAAAGATGCAGTTTTTAACTATAATGCTATTCTTGACATGGACTATTCTATTGAGATTAATGAAATAAAGGATCTTGAAGAGTTGAAACCAGTTGAAGCTGATGTGTTAGTAGATGCAATGTTAGGTACAGGGTTTAGGGGAAAACCAAGGGAACCATTTGCTACAGCAATAAGAGTATTTAACGAGAGTAAAGGTTTCAAAGTTTCAATAGATCTACCTTCTGGGATAGACGCTGATACTGGTGAGGCTCCAGGAGAATATGTTAAGCCTGATTTAGTAGTGACTTTTCACGATATGAAGAAAGGGTTATTGAGATATAATTTTAATGTAGTTGTAAAGAAAATTGGAATACCACCAGAAGCTGAAATTTACGTTGGTCCAGGTGATGTAGTAGTTAGCATAAAGAAAAGGGATTATAAATCTAAGAAAGGTGATAATGGCAGAGTATTGGTAATAGGTGGTAGTTATACTTTTACCGGTGCACCAACTTTATCAGCATTAGCGGCATTAAGAACTGGAGCTGATTTAGTTTACGTTGCTTCTTGTGAAGAGACCGCTAAAATTATTGCCGGATATTCTCCGGATTTAATTGCTATAAAACTTTCTGGTAAAAATATCTCACCTAACAATTTAGAGGAATTGAAACCCTGGATAGATAGGGCTGATAGTGTAATCATAGGACCCGGAATGGGTTTAAGTGAAGAAACTATAGAAGCATCAAAAATGATTGTGAACTATCTAATGGAAAAGAACAAGCCTGCGGTAATTGATGCAGATGCTTTAAAGGCAATTTCTGGGTATAAGCTCTATCCAAATGCTGTAATAACTCCTCATGCTGGAGAATTTAAGATATTTTTCAAGGAAGAGACTGAAAAAGATATAAGAAAAAGAATTGCTCAAGTAGTTGAGAAAGCTAAGGAATGTAATTGTGTCGTTTTACTAAAGGGTTATGTAGATATAGTAAGTGATGGTAAGGAGTTTAGACTTAATAAAACCGGTAACCCTGGAATGACTGTTGGAGGGACTGGTGATACCTTAACTGGTATTGTAGGGACATTTCTTGCTCAAAAATTATCTCCTTTCGATGCTGCTGCAATAGGTGTGTTTGTGAACAGTTTGTCCGGGACTTTAGCTTACTCTGAATTAGGGCCTCATATTACTCCTTCTGATATTTTAAATAAAATTCCGGTTGTATTAAATGATCCCATAGAATCATTTAAGAAAAAAATATATAAACGAGTTGTTAATTCATGATTTCTTATTTTTTATTATTTCAAGAGCTTTGTCAGCATGTTCTTCGGCTTTCTTTAAATTCTTGAGTATTTGAATGATTTTTCCTTCTGGGTCGATAATAAAGGTGACTCTTTGAGCACTAGTTCCTTTTTCATTTAATACTCCGTAAGTTTCAATTATCTTTTTTTCCTTATCTGCAACAACTGGGAATTTAGCATTATATTTCTCAGCGAACCTTTTTTGCGTAGTTATACTATCGGCACTTACTCCTATTACTTCTGCATTTAGTTTTTTGAACTCTTCATAGAGTTCTGAAAATCTTTGTATTTCTCTAGTACATCCTGGCGTAAATGACTTAGGATAGAAATATAGGACTACGAATTTACCTTTATAATCTGAAAGCCTAATTTTACCTAGTGTTGACTCTGCTTCAAAATCTGGTGCTTGTTCACCAATATTTGGTGGCATAAAATATCAAAACTCGAACCAACTTTTATAGTTTAGTTTAAAAGGGCATAACTCGAGTTATTTAGGAAATGAGAAAGATACCTAGGACTATGTCAACCCAACATCCAGATAATGCGAGAGTACCAGAGTGGAGTAGAAGCGAAGTTATTAGTGGTGAAAGTGAAGTTATTGAGGCTTATTTAGCTTATGAGCATTATGAAGTAGATGAGGTTATGTGGGATGCTGAAGGAAAAGATGTTGACACTCATGTAGTGAGAAAACTTCTAACACAGTATCCTGAATTTTTTAAAGAGAAGATCTTAGGTAGAGACATATTCCTTACCTATAGGATACCTAATCCAAAAATTGAAGGAGCAGAAAAGAAAGTATTTGCTGAGACAATGGAAAGTATTCCAATTACTTATGATCTGGCCGAAAAGTTCTTTAATACTAAACCTACACCACCAGTGTTTGAGGTGATTTTACCTTTTACAACAGATTATAAAGAATTAATTGCTATTTTAAAATATTATGAAGTTGCTATAGTGAATAAAGAGAATGTAAAATTAGTTGATGACATCTATGTAAAAGATCTAATTGGTGAGATAAATCCTAAAAGTATCGAAATTATTCCTTTGATCGAAGATAGGGATTCTATGTTTAAGATTGACCAAATAGTAGGTGAATATATTAAAGCAATGAAACCGCCTTATATGAGAGTATTCTTAGCTAGATCTGATCCTGCAATGAATTATGGTCTTATTTCAGCTGTATTATCTGTAAAATATGCTTTGAACAGACTAGGTAAGATCGAGAAAAAATATGGTATCAAAATATTTCCTTTAATAGGAGTAGGTTCATTGCCGTTTAGAGGGCATTTTAATCCTATGAACTTTGAAAAAGTAATAGATGAATATAGGGGAGTTTATACCTTTACAGTGCAATCTGCTTTTAAATATGATTATGAGGATAATGAAGTTATTAATGCTATTAGAAAGATTAATGAGAGAGAAATATCTGAATTTGAATTATTAGATGAGGAAGAAGAAAAGATATTACATAGAATAGCTAACGTATATACTTCTTCGTATCAACCTATAATAGAAAGTTTAGCAGATGTAATAAATAAAATAGCATTATTTTTGCCTAGAAGAAGAGCAAGAAAATTACATATAGGTTTGTTTGGTTATTCTAGGAGCACGGGTAAAGTCACTTTACCAAGAGCAATAACGTTCACTGGTGCATTATATTCAATTGGTATACCTCCAGAACTCATAGGTATATCTTCATTGTCTACTCTTACTGAAAAAGAATGGAATGTATTAGAGAAAAATTATAAATATATTAAACATGATCTTCAAGCTGCTGCTAGGTTTGTAAGTTATGAATCAATAGACTTAATGAAAGAGACTTGGAACGTGAATGAAGAAATCATAAAGAAAATTATGGAAGATTTGTCATATGCAGAAAATACTCTTAATATTAAAATAGGTGACTCAAACTCTGTGGGTAGAAAACATGCATTAATATCCAGTTTAGCACTAATAGCATTAAAAGAGGGTAACATCGATGAAGCTAAGAGTTACCTTTTAGAAATGGCAAAAATAAGAAAATCATTAGGATGAGGATACTAATAAATGGATTATTACGATTTGATTCTGGTAAGACTACTTTTTCCTTACATTTATTGAGAGAATTAAGGAATATCGGCTATGATTTTAGACCATTAAAGCCAGTAGCTGGGCATAATGTATGGTATAGTTTTTCTACATTACTAAGAAGTAGAGAACTAAAAATTCTAGCGGGAAATGATGCATTAAAATATTATGACGAGACTGGCATGCCAGTAGAAGAGATAAATCCATTTGCAATTTTGTTTTCTCCACCAGACATAGAAAAAATTCAAATGAATATCAGATTATATAATGAGCTAATTAGCTCAGGCGTGCCAGTCATGATTAGGTATTATGATTGTAATAAAGTATATCATTTATATTCTTCAGTGTTTTACTCAATCATACCAGATTCAATAAGGAAACCTTTAGAGGAATTCTTAGAAGAAGTTCATGCTATAGAAACGCAGCCAGAGAAAATAAGGGAACTCATAGACTCTTCTCCAGTTTTAGCTGATCATTGTGTATCAAAATTTATAAATTCAAATGTTATAATTGAATCTTACAACGATGCATTAGCACCTACCGCATTATCCACAAAAGTGGATTTAGTCTTCGCAGTATCCCCTGGAAAGGTGTTTCTTCTGCAGGATTTTAATAAAGTTCTTCAGCTTTTTTCTTCTCCGCCATGGAATATTAAGGTTTCGACATTTATAAAATATTCAAAAGTGTTAAGCTGGAAAGTGTATCCAGCAGTAAATATAATCGATAAGAGTTTGATAGATTTCATTTCTAATAAGATTGAGGAAGAAGAAAAGTATAAAAGCTAGTATTTGAAAATGAATCTTTAACCAGATAACAAATTTTTTAGTCTTAAAAATTAACTATTCATTCATGAAAGATAACTTTGTTAACGTAAAAGGGGCTAAAATTCATTTTATCGAAGAAGGAGAAGGAAAACCTTTCTTATTATTTCACGGAGCTAGATTTAACGCGTATACTTGGGTAGAAACTAATACACTAAGTTCTATTTCATCAGCAGGATTTAAGGCAATTTCAGTAGATTTCCCTGGTTTTGGTAAATCGCAAAATGGTGATTTTGATTCTCTTTCAAGTTTCATAAAAGATTTTATGGATACACTGAATATACAAAAAGCATATCTTCTAGGAGCGTCTATGGGTGGTGAAGCAGTTTTAGGTTTTGCAGTCGATAATCCTAACATGGTAGAGGGTTTAGTACTAGTAGGAGCGGTGGGCGTTCCATCCTACGAAAGTAAACTTAAAAATTTGGACGGAAAACCAATACTTCTAATCTGGGGAGAAAAAGATACTGTTTCTCCAAGGAGAAATGCTGAAATAATTTTAAACCATATAAAGTCAGCTAAACTTATAATTGTTGGAAAACAGCACGCGTGTTATCTTGATGATGCTAAGAAGTTTAATGACGAAATAGTAAAATTCTTGAAGGGAGAGTGAAGGATGGATGAAGAATTAAAGCAAAAATTGCTAGAAATTTTAAAAGATAAAAGAATGTTAGAAATACTAAAACATTTAAAAAAAGCTAATGTAGACTATGGAAAATCAATAATGTTAAACACTAAAATTCCAATACAAGAAGTAGTAGATTTGTTAGATAAACTTGAAAAAATAGGGCTAATTGAAAGAGTTCATGGAGCTACACTAAAAAATACTGAGGCTAAGTTTAAGTTAAGTAAAGAAGTTCATAAGCATCATACATATTATAAACTTACAAGGGAAGGAGATCATCTTCTAAGACAATTAGACGAGAAAGAATTAATCGATGCGTATATAGATCTAGTAAAAAATGATCAAATGGCTATTGACATACTTAAAATTGCCGATGAAGTAAATGCTGATCATGCTTTAACTTATGCAAAATTACTTCATAAACCTTTAGAGGAAGTTACTCCTAAATTAGAAGAATTAGAAAGAACAGGATTACTTGAGGAGAAAAATGCTAAAATAATAAAATTTATAGATAGAAGATCTAAGCCAAAAAAAGAAACACGCACTCATCATAAATATTACGGCTTATCAAGGATTGGAGAATTAGTTGTAAGAGAAATGAAGAGAAAGGGAATAATACCAAGATAACACTATAATTTCTCCTTTACTTTATTATAAACTTCATTAATTAAATTCAACAAATTATGTTTCTCATTTATTTGCTCTGATATATAATCAGAATTCTCTTTTACAATCATAGTAACAACCTCATCTACTTTTCTCCTCAACATTAACTCTATCATTTTCATTCTTCTCTCTCTAATTCTTTTTTCGAATAACCCCTTTTCTTTAATAAAAGATAAGTGTTCTTCAAATACGTCTACTAACTCTTTAATTCCTACACCTTTTATTGCTATAGTCTTAATTATTTTAGGTACCCAACCATCTCTGAAATTCACTTCCGCAGTATCTAAAGCAAATCTTATAGCATCATATAACATCTCTGCCTCAACCTTATCAGCCTTATTAACAATATACACATCTCCAATTTCCATTATACCAGCTTTTAAAGCTTGAATCTCATCTCCAGTACCTGGTACTGAAACAACTGCTATAGTATGGACACCATTTACTACATCTGTATCTGTCTGTCCTGCTCCTACAGTTTCAACAATTATTCTGTCAAATCCCAAACCGTCCAACGCTTCAATTAGCATCAAGGCTTCTGAAGATATTCCACCTAAATTTCCTCTAGATGCTATACTTCTAATAAAAACGTTACCGCTGACCTCCTTACCAACCATTCTAATTCTATTTCCCATAAAAGAGCCCATACTAAATGGACTAGAGGGATCAATTAAAATTACACCAACTCTGTGACCCCTCCTTACATATTCTGAAATAAGCTCTGAGATCAACGTACTTTTACCAGCACCTGGTGACCCGGTAATTCCTATAACATGGGCTTTACCAGACCTTTTAATTAACTCTTGTAAGCTTTCTAACCCCTCTTGAGTAAAGTACTCTATTTTTGTTAAAAGCCTAGAGATTGCTAACTCCTCACCAGCTAAGGCTTTTTCAAGAAGCAATCTTTATGCCCCTTTTAGTCTCTACAGCTTTTGTTATTTTCTCAACTACCTCTTTTAGGCTAGAACCGGGTAAAAAGACTTCATCAACACCCATCTCCTTAAGTTTTGGTATATCTTGAGGTGGTATAACTCCACCGACAACTAATACAACATCATTTAATCCTTTTTCACGCATAAGATTTACAACATAAGGTACCAATTCTAAGTGAGCACCACTTAAGATACTAATACCAATAACATCTACGTCCTCTTGTATTGCAGATTTTACTATCTGCTCTGGGGTTTGCCTTAAGCCAGTATAAACGACTTCCATTCCCGCATCCTTTAATGCTCTTGCTATTACTTTAGCACCTCTATCATGTCCGTCCAGACCTAATTTTGCAACTAAAACCTTAATCCTTTTCTGGCTCATCAGTATATAGTAAGTTTAAATTGCTTAAATTTTAGTATGATACTAATTATGAATATAAATATAGATTAATAAGACGGTAAATTTTATATAATTATCCATTGAAGTAATAGTATAATAATCAGAATAATGGTATTATTTTATAAAAATATTAGTTTATTGTTTATTTCTAAAGATTTATGTAGCATATGAAATTTATGTTATATGTCGATCTTATTAGACTGTTGCCATAATAGGAAAATTTGCGAAATATGAGAATCGCTAAAAATAATTATGGATATATAATCAGAAGGGGAAAAAGGCGATATTATGTCTGTAAATTGGAAACGGTAAATGGCGAGATAAATGAAATATATAAGTCCTTTAGCTAATGTTGTTTAAACTTACCTAAAGTTGAAAGAAAATAACAATAGAAGCGTTATGATATATTCACAAACTATGGGGCCGGCGGGATTTGAACCCGCGACCACAAGGGCCCAAGCCTTGCGTCCTAGTCCAGGCTAGACTACGGCCCCAGCAATATTATTTTTTAGATTGTCTTTATTTAAGTCTTTCCCTTAATTATTCAAGTATATTTTCGGATTTTTGCTCAATTGAGATATAACTAATATCCTATCAGCTAGCTTTTTTTGACACTAAAAGTGATAAAACCATAAAGATGGTATCCTTCATATGCAGTAACATTAAATTAATAATGAAAAATTTACGCTTATTATTTCTCTATCTATAGAGCAAAATGTTTCTGGATAATTCTTAGTAAGAGAATTTTTGTTATACAAACTAATTATTGTACATTGACTATATTAAAATTCAAAACCTTGAATCCAATAAATTATCTAAGAGAATACCATAAGTAATCCTTAAGTTAACACCGTAAGGTTTATTTATCTGAGTATCGTAAGATAATTTGAGGAAACATGGTAACAGTAAAGTTCAAGTATAAGGGAGAAGAAAAGGAAGTAGATATTTCAAAGATAAAGAAAGTTTGGAGAGTCGGAAAAATGATATCATTCACATATGACGACAACGGTAAGACTGGTAGAGGCGCTGTAAGCGAAAAAGATGCACCAAAAGAATTACTACAAATGTTAGAAAAATCTGGAAAGAAATAAAGAGTTAAAAAGCTAAAAATTTTGTTTTTAAGTTACTTTTTCTTTCTTTGATCTAAGAATACTTGAAGTTTATACCCTGTCCATACAGTTTGTCCAGGTTTTACCCAGTCTATTTCTACATCATCTGGGTTAATTCCTAATCTACTTCCTAAAATCTCTTTAGCTTGTTTTTCATACTGAGGATCTACAAATTCTTTCCTAGTCTCTATCCTAATCTTTAATTTATCCATTTCATTATCATATACAATTATGTTATACATTCCAGTAGTATCTGGTATCTCATTTACAGCATCTTCCACATAAATCGGGAATAACAATTTTCCTCTTACTCTAAACATCCATTCTACTCTTCCAGGTATTGGTTCGGCAAATCTCATATGTGTGATTCCATATTTAGGGTCTGGATCAGTAATAAATTCGTTTTTAACATAATCACCTAAACTATAACGTATCAGCGGCATAGTAAAATGATTTAATAATGTTGCTATTAATTCACCTCTTTCACCTTCACTTACTGGTTCATCAGTTTTTGGATCTACTATATCAAAGATTTCCATATCCTCCCATACTACTAATTGTCCTTCAGATCCAGGAACTTCAATAGCCATATGCCCATCTGTTGTCCCCCATACGTTAATAGCTAATTCTGCATTTGGGTGAACACTAAATAATTTTTTCTTAGTATTTTCAGCAGCAGCTCCTCCATGAAGCAATAGTACTTTAAATGGTGTATCCCAACCCTCTAATTTAGCTTCTTCTCCAATAAGTCTATGTAGCCACGGAGTTGTAGCAAAGACATCAACTTTCCATAGCTTAAAGATTAGCATATGCCTATTTTTCCAGCTAAAGAACGTTTCTCCTCCACCAGCAATTGCTGTTGCACCACATCTCCACATTGCCGTTTCAACTACTGGTGGTCCCCAACTATAGAAACCACTCATGTTTAAGTAATTGGCATAAACTACAGTTGGTTTAACTCCAGCAAAAGTCCATAAATATCTTGCTTGACCTTCTTGGAAGTAATCCATTTCTAGAGCTCCCCATCCTTGGAAAGTAGGTAGTCCAGTAGAACCAGAAGTAGCACCAACAAACCTAATTCTTTTTGCTAATTCTGGATGGAAAATAGTTCCAAAAGGAGGGTTCTGTTGTAAATCTTTCCTTAATTCATCTTTTCTTAATATAGGCATCTTTACTACATCTTTCCAGTCCTTTATCATTTCCGGTTCAAATCCTTTTTCCTTCCAAAATCTTCTATAGAATGGTATATTCTCCCATGCCCATTTTACTATCCTTTTTAACCTAAATGTTTTAATTTTGTCTAATTCATCTCTTGGTAGTGTCATAATTTTCTTATTCCATAAAATTTCGGAGGGATTTGGAGGATAATCTGGTCTAATAAAACCTTGTTCTCTCAATTCTTTATGGATTGCCTCATATTCAGCTAAAACACTAGACATATGCTTAAATTGTATAAACAGTTTAAAAAATATTAATACTTGTAGAACCCTTCTCCAGACTTCTTTCCTAGTTTACCTTCTTTGATCATTTTTTCTAAAAGATTTGTTGGTCTATACGTATCATATCCTTTAGCATAAATATCTTTTAGATATGTGTACACGTTATCTAACCCAAGTTCGTCAGCCATTTCAAGAAGTCCTTTAGGGAAATTGAATCCATAGATCATTACAGTATCTATATCCTTGGCACTAACTATTTCATTTTCTATCATCCAGCTAGCTTCATTAACTGCTAAGGAAATTAGTTTTGCAGGGTCTACCTTGCTTTCGTTAGGTAATTGCACTTTCATATACTTACCTGGTGCTGGATAAGTGTAAAATCCTTTACCGCTTTTTACTCCTAAACTTTTTTCTAATACTTTATTCTTATATAAACTACATTTTACGTCTGGGGTTCCTCTAGTAACTAAGACGTCCCAAATGTCTACTATTACATCTAAACCTACGTAGTCAGCTAATTCAAACAATCCCATAGGTAATTTTAATTTATTCCTTGCCGCACTATCTATCTCCTCAATACTTCCTTCTCCATTTTCTACCTCTCTACATGCTTCTTGGAGGAGTCTAATGAATATTCTATTGCTTACAAACCCTGGTATTTCATACTTTAGCTTAACTGGTATTTTATTCATCTTTTTTGCTAGTTCTATAGTAAGATTAGTTACTTCGTCAGATGTATATTTACTTGGTATGACTTCAACTAGTTTCATTATAACTGGAGGGTTGAAGAAGTGCATTCCTATTACTTTATCTTTCCTTTTAGTTGCCTCAGCAATGTCTGATATTGGTATAGAAGAAGTATTCGTAGCTAATATAGTATGAGAAGGTGTGATATCATCTAATGATTTAAATACGTTTTTCTTTAATTCTAAATTTTCTGGTACTGCTTCAATTGCAAAATCTGCGTCTTTTGCAATATCATAAGAAGTATTAAACTCCATTCTTCCTAGTATATCTTCTACTTTTTCTTTAATTTGTCCTTTTTCATATAATCTCGTTACTGATTCTGTTATTCTATCTTTAGCTCTATTAAGAAAATCCCATGATATATCTATTAAACCTACTTTAAAACCGCTGAGTGCTGCAACTTCTGCTATACCATGTCCCATAGTTCCGGCTCCTACAACTACAATCTTTTTTATCATCAAGAGTAAAATAACCTATTGATTATTAAATATCACGGTTTGTTTGCTAGTAATTAAATAGTAGTAAATGTTTTTAAACTAGTTTTGTAAGATATAAATATGAGCTTGAGTGTAAGCTTAGTCTACAGGAAAGCAAGACCAGATGATTGGAAGGGGATATTAGAGTTATACAATTCTCTTTCCGATGATGATTTGTACTTAAGGTTCTTTACATTTCATAAACTTACGGAAGAAGAAGCCAGAAAAATTGCGGATACAAAAGAACACTATACTGTAATAGCAGAAATAAATGGTAAAATAGTCGGTGAAGCATCAATTTATTTTGATGGCGAATTTGCTGTTGTTGTCCACCCAGATTATAGGAGATTAGGGATAGGGACAGAGTTAGTAAAGAGACTTATTGAATTCGCTAAAAAGAATGGTATTAAAAAAGTTAGATTCTATACGTTGCCTGAAAATTATCCTATGATAAAAATTGGTAAAAAATTAGGTTTTAAGATTATAGAAAGAGAAGATGAGGTCTACGCATATCTAGATTTGACCAATGAAAATGTTATTTTAGAAAAAACATAGTAACATACTATAAAAGTAATTTTATTAAATGTTGTTGTATAGTGTTAAAGTGAGAATCTTGCCAAAAAAGATAATAGTACCTTGTGAAGTTGCTGTTAAAGATGTTATACCAGCTATTAAAGCATTATTAGCTATTAAACTTTCAGAAAGAGGGTATAGTCAGAAAGAAATAGCAGAAATTCTTGATATTTCTATAGCAGAAGTGAATTATTTATTAAAGGGAAAGAGAGGAGATGAGGAGTTAAAGAAAATACTAAGCAAAGATAGTGATTTCATGGATCTTTTAGAGTCATTTTCTAGAAAAATTGTGAATAATGAAGAAAGTACAGATCCTTTATCATTATGCGTTTTATGTAGTTATGCAAGGAGAAAAGTATTAAAACAAGAGCAAGCATGTCCATATGATATAACATGATGAGCTTCCGGGCTCTGGATAAGATGAAGAGGACTGCAAGCGCTGATTCTTTAAAAAATTTTGGTATAAACTATAAATTGCTAGTTTATAGGAAATATAAAAAGATCTTTATTTATTATAAGTAATATTATATGTCAAATAATATATATATGTTTATTCATATATTGATAATTTATAGATTCGTTGAAGATTTGGTAAGATAATTCTAAATATATATTATTAATTTGCCATAGTGAAGTTTATAATTCTAAATTAAGATATAAATCTAATAAAATATATATATTTACATAGACTAAATAAAATGACATCATATTTTGAAGATTGTAATAGTTTTGTGAGTCTAAAGAATTTTTACCTCAGAATATATAGTGTAAAATAACATATAAAAAAGAGGTTTACTTTCTTCTAAGTAGGATTATAACTATAGCTATTATTATAACGACTACTATTGCTACAATAATGTAATTTGTTATATTAGAAGATGTAGTTGTGGTTGGATGAGTAACGGTTAAGACGCTTGAGGACGTTGTTAATGTACTTACACTACTCGTTGTTGTTGTAGTAGTAGTTATAGAAGGCGTTGTTGTCGTAGCTACTGTACTCGTTGTTGTTGTAGTTGATCTTGTTGTAGTAGTTACTGGTGCTGGTTCTACTGTAATTGTTTCTATTTTACTCATTGATGTGTTTCCGAATATATTTGACGCCGTTACAGTGATTAAATAAGTTCCATTCTTAGTAATATTAAATGAAACCACTTTTATGTTAGGCGGATAAGTTCCTATCAGTGTTGAGTTAAGGTATATTGAAATACTATTCACGCCTAGCAATGTAGCATTTGGTTCATTTATATTCAAGAATACTTCCGTTATACCTGGTTCTTGCTGTATTTCCATTTTAAATTCTGGCTTGGTAGGTTTTGAAAGAGGAACCGTATAGTAATAATAGGAGATGGTAGTTTGTTGTGTTGATGTATTGATTGCTTGCTGAAAGATAATTAGTTTGAACTGTGTTGGATAAGCTTCAACACCAATAGGTACATTTATCTGTTCAATTGACGTTGATGTAAATGATATATTGTCATATTTTAACCACTTTCCGTTCATATAAACGTAAGTATTCACAGTAAATGTGACACCACCTAATGAGATTGAAGTTAAACTGATTGTTATCAGTAAATCATTGTAATACATATAAGAGAGAGTAACACCTGATGTAGGTGTGCTTATGTTAGTTAATATATATCCAGAAGCATTTATTAGGCTCGTAGTATTATTAGTAGTTATTATAAAGAGCGAATTGTTAGAGTTATATACTGTACTAGGTGGAGATACAATATTCGTAAAAGTCTTAGTTATAGACTTACTTTGTATATCGTAAACTTCAATATTGTATAGGGTTTCATTTACACCTACTTGAGGACTTCCAAAATAGTTAATTGCAATAACTACATAATTGGAGCTGAAGGCCAGTAAAGAAACTTGGATTGCTTGAGTTATGTTAAGTATATATTTATTAACCACCTTAGTTCCGTTTATTTCTACTAGAGTGTAATAACTTTCGTTTTTAATTATTGCAAAGGCCATATATCCGTTAGTTATCACTGAAGTTATATTACTGTTCTTTATTATTGGGATATAAGATAAAGATGTACCGTTAAAGTAAACATAATATAATGTAACGTTAGGAACCAGAGATAGAAGTGAAGTTATTTGTGAAGAGGTACCAGAAAATGTTACATTGCCCTCATGTGCTAGAACATAGTATATTATACTGTTATTAACTGTTACACCACTAGCTTGTGTGACTCCAAAAGGTAACTCAAATGTCTTATTATTATATAGTATTGAAGAGTTTAGGTATAATGTAGTCTTTGTAAACATAGTATATGTTGAAAGATTTATTGTATTGTTAATCTTCATTTCGATGGCGTCATTAATAATAGCATAACTTCCCTTATAAAATACTAAAGATTCTGGGAGAGGTAATTGTCCTTCCGTTATACTTACTACACTTTCACTCTGCGCTAATATAGGTGTAGAAAACTCTATTAAAAAGAGAGTTAGTAACAGAATTGTTACAACAAATTTAACTCTCTTCATTACTTTTTATTACTAAACTTGATTTTAAAAATTATTCGTTTTGAGTCCAATTGAATTGTTCTTCAGCCTCCAATTTAACGAAGATATTATATAACTTCTCATCAATATCTATTTCATCCCTCTTTAACATTTCATCACTATGTTCACCAGGTAGATATTCCACAAATTGTTTTAGTACTGATAAACCATGACAGTCACTCTGAAGCCTGGGCAAAATAATCATGAACTCTCCCTTGTTTGGGCTCTTAGTTGTATCAAGAACACCTTGAACCTCAGTAGCTAATGCGCTCCCAGTTAGAAAAGATACTAATAATTCTAAGGTAATCATTAGGAAGAACCCTTTCATACCTCCTATAGGCAATAATCCGCCTTGCAAAGCCTCATCTGGATCTGTAGTTATCTCACCGTCCTTATTTACTGTAACACCATAAGGTATCTTCTCTCCCTTTCTTTTAGCCTCAATAATTTTTCCTCTTGCGATAGGAGATAAAGACATGTCTAAAACTACAATCTTTTCACAAGGTATTGCAATACTTATAGGAGTAGTTGATATGATTTTTTTCGCAGTTCCAGGCTTTACTACTGCAGGTTCAGCATTTCCTATCATAATTGCAGGTTTTCCGAGTCTCATTGCTATCCTCCTAGTATAGTAGCCTAAAAAACCTATATGAGAGGAGTTTCTAACTGCGATTAACGTTTCTTTTGGACTTTCTGTTAGATAGTGCCAAACTAGAATTCCTATGCTATAATTTGCATCATAAAGGACTGCATTATCCTCTCTTTTAATTTCTGTTAGTTGCACGGTTTTTCTTATTGTTCCTAAATCTATTCCCTTAACGAGAGGGATAACTCTTTGGAGACCATGAGAATAATGGCCCCTAAGCTCAGCCTCTACAAAATGCTTTGCAATAATTGACGGATTCTCAACTCCCCTCTTTTTTAGTATTGACTCGACTAGGCTTTCAGCCTCTTTAACTTTGATTTTCACGATATAAAAAAGGATATATTAGATTATCAATCTTACTAATAATGTGAGTTTCGTCAAAATTAATAAACTTTGTAAATCAATATGATTCATGTTATATTTCACTTTATTGTAATATAAATTTTAACTGAATAGTCTACAAAAAGAAACTAATGTAAGATATTTTTCCTTTAGGTTTATCAATAAGGGGCTAAATTTGTAGCTTAGTGAGTATATTATGAAATGGCTTCAGACTAAAATTGAAATTGTTTAATCATATTTTTATGTCATAATTTCTCTTATAAATTTAAGTGCTTCTCTATAAATATCTATAATCTTTTCTCAACTTCTCTTCTAAAAGATCTTCTTTATGACGTAATCAGCTGAATGAACCAAATTCCATTTATCGTAACCAGTAAAGTTCGCTTTTATCGCGTTAGCCAACGTTCATTTATGGAAGTTTATCTAACTCACTATCCATTACTTTCTGAGTATTGCAGTTATATCCTTGTATGCAATCATCTTATGTTAAACCCAAGTTCTTACCATATATGCCAATTGTAGATTTACTTATATTCTCGATGTTAGATATTAGCAAATAATATCTTTACAAGGTTTTGATTGTTTTAATGAATCTTCAGACCATGCAAAGTATTTAATTTTATTTCGTAGATCTCTTAACTTCCTCAAGTATCTTTCATGAAGTTTTAAGCAATAATTTAGTATCTTATATACTACTGCAGAGACTACAAAAAGGTTTTATTTAAAGATTATTAACTTCACTCACTATAACATGGACATAGTGTCGTCACTAAGCTATTTATATTTCTATAAATTTTTATCACATAGTAATATATTAGTTCAATATTTATACTCTTTATAAAGAAAGCCATCTAATAAATTTATATGCAAATGACAACACTATTAACATGGAGAACTTTTTAAATATCGTAAAAGAGTAAAATACTATTGGAAGTTCATGGGATTATTTATCCTATAAACCTTAGTGAGGAAAAATGTTTGTAAAAGTAATTTCAGGCTTTATAGGAGGTTTAGCGGAGTTACTTCTTTATTTAAACAATTTGAGCGTCTTTTCATGCATATCTCAGCATATTTTTCATGTGAACTCAGTGATTCTGGGGATTGCATTACATCTCATAGCTTCACTCATACTGTTCATAATAGGCTGCGAAATAGTTGAGAAAAGTGGAGTCTATCCTACCTCTTTAGTTTCTGCAACGATTTTGGGTATAATGTTTGGGTCTTCAGTCTTAGTACTCTTCAGTCTTCCAGTACATTTACTTTTTATACCATTCAAAACAACGCTAAATTACTTATTTGTACACATATTTTATGGCCTTGTGTCGTGTATAGCGTACTATTTTATGAAGAGAATCAATTTTTCTTAATTTTAATGTAAATTTAAACTTTCAGTTTATAAGATGATTAAAATATTTAAATATTTAAACTAAAGAGCTCTTGATGGGCGATAAAATTAAATCAACTAAGCCAGATGTGACACTTGATCTAAGAGGTGAACCTTGTCCAGAGCCTCAAATTGAAATAGTTAAAATGCTTAACCACATGAAAGAAGGACAAGTACTTGAGATACTCAGTGATGATGAACCAGCAGAACTTTCGATTCCAGTTATATGTGAATCACGAGGTTATCCTTGTGAGATAGAAAGGCAAGGAAACACTTTTAGAATAAGAATTTTGAAAACTAAATAAGAAATATTATTAATAAATAATAATTTTCTAGAATATTATTCAAAAGATATTCATTTGTTTTAAGATCTTCCTATCTTTATCGAACATTATATAGATACTACTCAAATTAATCACTGTTGGGATTAAGCTTAAATAAATATTTTTTTATATATTTATTGATGAAAAGACTCTATGTATTTGTTATAATAGGAATTGTTATAATATCATTACTTACCTCTATGCTATATATTAATTATATCTATCCTAATAGTTCAAAAACAACAGAAAAAGTTAAAATAATTTCAACGTTAAAGGCTTTACATCTTTCTCTCGAGCTAAACACTACGAAAATTTACGCTGGGCAAGGCATTAGTATTGCGGTAGAGTTGTATTACAGTGGAAAAAGTCCTCTTTATATTAATGTAAGTTCCTATATTATAATGCCTTCATCAACTCCATGTGGAACTCAAAAGCTCGTAGGGTTTAAAGTTTTCAAGGGATATTACACTATAGAAAACATTTCTATGGCTAAGCATTTATACTTTTACAAGCCTAGCGGATATTATTACTGCCCAGCGATATTTGCTGTCACTCAATATAAGCTGTTACCCATGAGTGATAAAATACAGCTGATATATAATGGAAGTCTTCAAACTACGATGCACGATGTACTCATGACATCCCTTAATGGCTATTGGATAGGATCTAACTTTACTTACTTTCAGCCTGGAATATATACTGTTGAGGCAGTAGACTATTTTAACCAAACCGTTTTAGCTTATTTCACAGTAATATGAAAAATACGAATTTTATTTCGTGCGAAAACATATAATCTGTTTCTCTTAATAATCAGATACAAAGAAGATACTAACTTATAATAGCATATGTACTTATATTTATTATTAGTACTTATCAGAAAATCGTTGTTTTCATTTAAAGTTCTTAATTGACCAAGAGTATAAACACCCAAACTCAGAAAAACATGTTGAGCAAGGTTCTGAAGTAAAGAGTCTTTAGGTAAATACGTTAAATACTCCTTATGTAAAACATATTATTCGGGTCTAAGTAAATATAGACCTAGCTAGGAGTAAAACCCTTATCCCCATATGAGTAAGTATACGTTGTAATCTTGCATGTGATCTTTAACAAAATCATTATTCTTTCTATGTAAATTATATAGAACATGCCAGTAAATCTAGGCTATTAAATCTGATTATAACTCATTAGCTTAATTGTATATAAAACTTTACACATCATTTAAGTATTTCTTTAAACCTTAAGGCATCATTAAACGAATAAATATTATTAAATAAGACATAGTCGCCATCCCTAACCATTGACTTCAGCTTCTTTAAGTCATCGTCAGTGTATTTGTAAGAATAGTTAACTTCTCCTTTTCCTATACCGTGAAGTCTAAAATACCTTTCAGAGGTTAATGATTCATGCTTGAACGGATCAACAACGTGAATTATGTTAACTGCGTCTAACACTTTTTTCAGTAAATCTGTTCTATAGTACCACTCTCCTCTTGGTTCCCAAGCGTATTTGAAGCTCTTGTTAAGTGTGGAAAAATAGTCTATAACTGCTTTTGTATTTTCTTCTGAAGGTTTAAAAGAAGCTGGAGATTGAAAAATTATGATAGTGGCATTAAGTAGTTTAGCTTCCTTTAACGTTATCTCAGTAGCTTCTTCGACTTCTTTAGTATTTTTAAAGAAGCCGTAATTATTCACATCACCAAACTTATTCTTCATTCTTTTATATGTTGTAGTGTTATATTCATGGGTAATTACTTGCAAAGCCTTTATTGTAAGTTCGACTTTATTTTCTTCAGCCTTTTTTCTCCAATTTTGGAGTTGAGATTCGCTCACTATATCGTAAAATGTTTGCTGAACCTCTAAAACGTCAAAATATTTAAAATGCTTATAAGTAAATCCGCAAGTTCCTACTTTTATCACATTAAAAAAATCAGTTTAAAATATTTTTAGCATTTTACTCCTAGTTCTGCTTTAATCTCCTCTAATTCCTCCATCTTTAAATCACAAAGCCATTTGTAATATTGAATAAGTTCTTCCTTCTTAACTAATCCTATCTCTATTAAAGGAATTAATGTTACATACCAACTTAAAGCTCTAACAGTAATATTATCGTCTTTTAGCATTTCAAAGAAATACTCTTTTAACTCTCTTACTTCATTAAATGTTAGTATACCATCTTTTATGAGAACTGGAACCTCATTCCAAGCCCTATATCTTGTTCCAGTATCTGGAAATTGTAATAGGTAGAGAAGATATTTCTTATCTAAACTCTTTAAGTTTCTTAAAACGTAATTCCAGGCTTCGTGCTTTACATCCTTATTTTCACTTATTAAATAGATATTAAGTTCATCTAACGGAATAAGTTCTGCGGAGTTAAGCCTTTTTAATATGTAGTCTTTATCCATCATTACATACTCTACTATTTTTAATTATAAAATTCTCATCTTCATTATCAAAATTTGATATTATTGTCATAATGTCGTCATTAGGAGGGTATAAATTTATTAATTAATGAAGATCTCTACAAAGAGTAAATGTCAATACAAGGTTTTGTATATCTTAATTTAAATATAGAAATATAAACACTCTAATGACAATACTATGAGCATTGTTTACTAACACAGGAATAATAATAATGGGGCCCATGGGGACTTGTACCCAAAATTGCCAGGTCTCTGACAAGTTAAATAAGAACAGTGTTATTCAACGTTATACGTTAAACGTTAAATCTTTTGACAGATAAGTTTATAATAAATAAAAATAGAGTACCTAATTCTATTAAAGATAGTCTATTAAATGCATTAACTCCCCAGTTAACCTGCTAAATGTTAAGTTCCTTAAGCCTAGTGCTGCTTATACAGTATAGTCTGAATCTTTCTCCAGTTGAAGTTCTAAGCTATCTCCTTGTTATATTGTTCTTTTGCTAACCAGCTAAGGGCAATTTTTGCAGTATTTTTATTTATTTGAAAATTACTATAAATCTCATCTAAGGTGGCACAATTCTTTCTTGCTAAATAGAATAGAATTAAACCTCTGGTATTCATATGTTAAAATACGCTAAGTAGGGTTTCAAAAATTTTACTATTCGTTGTAGGGTGAAAAGGTGGGTTTGAAAACTGTTTCTTTCAGGATTTCAGAATTTAAATCCTCTTGTCATTATCGCATTACCTTAGGTCTTTGTGAAATTAACAACAATTTGTAGATCATGACAAATATAATAGACGAAGAGATCAAAAACACTAAAAGGGATTATAGTATTAACTTGAGAGTGAAATTTTTTGTGATAAACACTCCAAGTTTTTCTCATAACAAAATTTGACGACTGGCACCTATCTAGTTTTACTCAATAATTTTTCGAAATTCAATGAGAGTAATTACTTATTCCTTTTTAATGTTCTCGATAAACCTATACTTATGAGAATTGAAGATAAGGACGAGAAAGGTGAGGGTTACTTAGTTATTGATGGTAAGGAGGATTTATAGGAGTTTAGAAAAAATGCTTATTGAGGCTTATTATGAGCTCAACCACGACCGTAAAAGTCCTTGTGAGACCCCAAACCCCCAAATAAATACTATACAGTTTTTTAAATCAACACTGTAGAGTATCCTTATATTACCCTTAACTTCTATTGAGAACATAATATTACCATACATGTCTTTCTTGCTTTTCCTCACGAGATTGACCATGTAGATATAGAACCCGTCTTCTTTTTGGTCTAGTGAAGGGTTATAATTATTTAATATGTATAATGCCTCCTTGAGCCCAACCCCGCTTTCCAACAAAAGTCTATACAGTACTCTGCACTCTTATTCTCTCGTCTTCGTGACTAAGCACTGCTTTTATCTTATTGACTGTAGGGACTCTATACACGAGCACCGATGCTTTCTTCTCTACTTTCAACTCCTTAGCCTTCTCTTCCTTTCCTAAGAACTCGTAGTAAAGTTTATAAGCATAACACTCCACTTCTTTTTGCGGTCAAGGGGCTTCTTAAGGTACGAGACGTAGTCCTTACGCGTGTCAGGGATATTTCGTCCGACCTTTAAGCGCCAGTCAAAGAAAGCCTGAAGTTTATCACCAGTGCCATCCTCCTCCTTTTTGATGACTCCCTTACTTTTGAGATGCGGGAATGCGGCAATATCCCCCTCGGAGCAGACTGAGGTTCCCCTGACGTAAGCCTGTATAAGTTCAAGTCCTATCCCCCACTGGGATGGC